>JANNEY010000052.1:0-8687 GCA_031379235.1 Opitutaceae bacterium
GGCGGGGTTCGGCGACCCCGCCCTACAATTTCGTTTCCGACTGCGCGAGTGCGAGACACGCCGCCGCGATTGACGCACTGCGGGCCGGCGTATTCGGTTGCCGCATGTTCACCATCTTGGGCGGCGACGGAAAGGAATACGGCCCGGCGAGTGCCGAGCAGATACGCGGCTGGATCAAGGCCGGACGAGCGAACCTCGAGACCAAGGCCAGGGCGGTCGGCACCGAGGAGTGGAAACGGCTCGGCGATCTGGCGGAGTTCGCCGCGCCTTCGGAACTGCCACCCTTGATGACGACGGTGGTCACACCCACGAGCACGTTCGGCCCCGCATCGGAATCTTTCTCGAGTGCCATTCCAACCCAAGTGCGCGCGGAACAGGGTCAACGGCTCCTCGCCCGCATCATCGACTGGATCATCGAAATCATCTGCGTGATTCCGGGCGCCGTCATCCTCGGCGCCGAGGTGATCAAGCTGGTCATGTCGATGAGTCAGGGCAAGGAACCGGATTTCGAGCAGCTTGATATTCCCAAGTTGATTTTGGGTGGCTCGATTCTGGCCTTCACCTCACTCGGCCTGCTCGCCGTGCAAGTGTGGATGCTCACCACGCGGGGCCAGTCGATCGGCAAGCGCATCGTGGGCATCAAGGTGGTGAAGGCCGACGGCAGCGCCCCCGGCTTCGTCAACGCCTGGCTCATGCGCGAACTCCTGATCACGGCCATCGGCATTGCCACGTCGATGATCCCCATCATCGGACCGATTCTCCTGCGGCCGGCGTTTCACATCGTCGATTGGTGCCTGATTTTTCGCGACGACCAGCGCTGCCTCCACGATCAAATCGCCGGCACCAAGGTGGTGAAAGTCGGATGAGCCATCGATGAAAGCCGTGCGCCGATTTTCGCCCCTGTTGGCCGCGGCGCTCGCGGCTTCCAGCCTCATGCCCGCCCAGTCCACGCTCGACGCCCAGTTGCGCGCCGCGATCGCGCGCCAGGAGGTGCCGGGTGTCGTCGTCGTCGCGGGTGATCGCAACGGCGTGATTTACCAAGGCGCGTTCGGAATGGCCGAGGCGGGCGCGGGCCGCGCGATGACGATGGACGCGATCTTCAATATCGCCTCGATGGGCAAGGCGGTGACCTCCGTCGCGGCGATGCAGCTCGTCGAGGCGGGCAAACTCTCGCTCGACGATCCCGCCGCAAAATATCTGCCCGAGCTCGGGAGCCTCCCCGTGATCGCATCGCTCGATCCCGCGACGGGCGCCGCGAAATTACGGCCCCCCGCCTCACCCATCACGGTGCGGCAGCTCTTCACGCACACCTCGGGCCTCGGCTACTCGCTCTGGAGCGACACGCTGAAGAAATTCAAGCCACGCGCCGGCGAGAGCTTTCCCGTCGGGCCGCTCGTCTTCGATCCCGGCACACAGTGGACCTACGGCACCGGCGTCGACGCGCTCGGCCGAATCGTCGAGAAAATCTCCGGCCAGAATCTGGAGGCATATTTTCGCGCGCACATTTTCGCGCCGCTCGGGATGGACGACACGTTCTACAACGTGCCCGCCGCGAAACACGCCCGCGTCGTCAACAGCCACCAGCGCGGGCCCGACGGCACGCTGACCGAGAACAAGCGCGCGACGCCGCGCGTCCTCACAAGTTTCAACGGCGGCGGCGGGCTCTACGCCACGGCGGCCGACTACCTGAAATTCCTGCGGATGTTTCTCAACGGCGGCGAACTCGACGGAAAACGAATCATCTCACGCGCGACCGTCGCGCTCATGGGCCAAAATCACATCGGCGCCGTCCGCGCTCGCGCCCTGAAGTCCACGCAGCCGGAAGGCAGCAGCGACTTCACGTTCATCGACGATGGCCACGACCAATGGGGCCTCGGCTTCCTCATCACCGCGCGGCAGACGCCGGGCAAACGGAGTGTCGGCAGCCTGAGCTGGGGTGGCATCAGCAACACCTATTTCTGGTTCGATCCCGCGCGCGGCGTAGCGGGCGTGATCATGATGCAGTTCCGGCCGTTCGCCGACGCGAAGGCGCTTGCCGTTTACGACACGTTCGAACGCGGGGTCTATCAGTTGACCGGAAAGTGACGCGCGCCGTGCAGGCCTGGTCAACGACCGGACCTGCAATTTTCCAAACCACCATGTCGCCCGTCTCCGCCCCTCCCACCCTCGCTGACATCCGCGCCGCGCACGCGCGCATCCGCGACAAGATCAACCGCACGCCGGTGCTCACGAGCTCGACGCTCGATGCGCTCTGTGGCGCGCGGCTGTTTTTCAAGTGCGAGAATTTCCAAAAGATCGGGGCGTTCAAGGCGCGCGGCGCGACGAACGCGGTGTTTTGCCTCACGGACGCGGAAGCGGCGCGCGGCGTCGCCACGCACTCCTCCGGCAATCACGGAGCGGCGCTGGCCCGCGCGGCGCGGCTCCGCGGCATCGCCGCGCACATCGTGATGCCCGAGAACACATCGAAACCGAAGATCGAGTCGGTGCGCCGGCAGGGCGGGCAAATCACATTTTGCGCGGCCACCGCCACGGCGCGGGAGGCGACCGTCGCACGCGTCGTCGCCGAAACCGGCGCCGTCCTGATTCACCCCTTCAACGACCACCGTGTGATTGCCGGCCAGGGCACGGCGGCGCTCGAATTGCTGGAGGAAGTGCCCGATCTCGATCTCGTGATCGCGCCGGTGGGCGGCGGCGGCCTGCTCAGCGGCACCGCGATTGCGGCGAAGGGACTGCGGCCAGGCATCCGCGTGATCGCGGCCGAGCCGGAGGCGGCGGACGATGCGGCACGCTCGTTTCGCTCGGGAAAAATCGAACCGCAGGAAAAGACGGCGACGATCGCGGACGGCCTGCGCACCTCCCTGGGCGACAAAACTTTTCCGATTATTCACGGGCAGGTCGACGATATCGTGACCGTAAGTGAAGCCGGCATCGTCGCCGCGATGCGCCAGATCTGGGAGGTGATGAAGATCATCGTCGAACCCTCGGGGGCGGTGCCCTACGCGGCGCTGCGCGAAAATAAAATCCCCATCGCAGGAAAACGCGTCGGGATCATCATCAGCGGCGGCAACCTGGATCTCGACCGGCTGCCGTGGCAGCAATAGGTGAGGATCTTAATGCCCATGCCAAACCCACCGCTGATCACGATCATCACGCCATCCTTCAACCAAGCGGGATTTATTCGGCAGACGATCGAGTCGGTGATTGGACAGGACTATCCGCGCGTCGAATATCTGATCTTCGACGGCGGGAGCACTGATGGTTCGGTCGAGATCATCCGCAGTTACGAGAACCGCGTGACAACATGGGTGAGCCGGAAGGACCGCGGCCAGAGCGACGCGATCAACCAGGGGCTGCGGCAAGCGCAGGGCGAAATCGTCGGTTGGTTAAATTCGGACGACTACCTTCTCCCCGGAGCGCTCGCCACGGTGGCGCGCCACTTCGGGGAAAACCCGCAGAGCAAATGGGCCATCGGCGCCTGCGAGCTTCTCCACGACCGCAATCCGCCGCACGCCATCCGGCACGCACCGGAAAATCTCTCCCTCAAAAATATTCTCGCGTGGTGGCCAGACTACTGGTTCTGCCAGCAGGCGACGTTTTGGCGAAGGTCGCTGTTGGACGAAGCGGGCTTTCTGGACGAAAGTCTGGATCTGCTAATGGACTGTGAGTTATGGCTTCGATTTTTCGCCGTGCAGCCGCCGACAAGAATCCCGCAGACGCTCGCCGGCTACCGGTATCACAAGGCGGCCAAGACGATCGCGGCCACCAACGAGCCGGTGCTCGAGGGCATCAAAGTGCTCCGGAAAATTCGGGCTGCGAAGGCCGGCGAACTACTCGCAGTCTACCGGGAGGAATCCGTTGATAGCCTCCTGCAGCTGTGCGACCGACTCGCCGCCAGAAAATTCAAGGCCCGCAACCTGTCCACGCGTGAACTCATCGCCGAATGCGGGCGGCGGATGGTGCAGGCCCCAGAAAAGCTTCTCCGCCGGAGGCGGTAACCGGCGGCGCGAGCGGCGATCGTGCACAAAAAAGCCCCGCACCGGGAAGGCGCGGGGCTGGTAAGGGCGTTAACTTGGCCCGGGTTGAAAACCCGCGTGGGTTTACGGCAATTCGTAAACCTCGATGAGCGCGATGCCGGTGCCGCCAGCGACGCCCGTGACTTGAGCCGTGTAGTTCCCGGGCGCGAGCGTCAGCACCAAGGCCGAATCATTGTTGGCGAGGGGGAAGGCTCCGACTTGGACCGAACCCGCGGTGATGGCAGCGGCATCCGCCGAGGTGCTCCAGTTGGTATTGCTCGCGACCGCAGCGCTGCCGCTGAACAGCGTCAGCACCGGCTGCGCGATCACACCCGTCACACCAAATTGCGCCAGGCCGGGACCGACGCCACGGACCAACACGCGTTTCGAGGAACCCGCCGGCACCACGAAGCCCGCAATGAGCAGATTCTCACCCACGCCAGCCGAGGCCCGCGTGGAGATGTTGAGAAGCTTCTGGCCGGGAGCGGGCGCCGAGAGATCGTAGACCTCGATGAGCGCCACGCCCGCTGCCGCCGTGGTGCTGTTAACCACGGCCGTATAGTTGCCGGGTGCCAGCGTGATGAGGATGGCGGCGTCGGTGCCGGCAGCACCGAGCGCAAACGCGCCCGCCTGCACGCCCGCCGCGTCGATCGCGGCGCGATTACCGGCGATGCCGGTGTTGGTGGCGAGCGAGGTGAGCCCGCGGAAGAGTTCCAAACGCGGCGACGCCAGCGCGCCCGTCAGGCTGAACGGAGCGGCCCCAAGGGTCGGTCCCACCGCGCGGATGAGCACGGGCTTCGACTCTTGGCCGGAGATCACGAACCCGGCAATCGCCACCGCGTCGGCCGTGCCCACCCGGGCGCGCGACGAGATGTTGACCAGCCGCTGCCGCCCGAGGGCAGTTTCAGAACCGCCGCTGAGGCTGGCCGCGACCACCGCACCCGTTGAGCTACCCGTGACGAGACCGGTGCCCGCTACAATCACGAGGTTGATCGTCGACCGATTCGTCACGATGCCAATCTGGCCGGAGCTGGTGACGGTCCCGAGACTACCATCGGAAGCGGTGCCACCACCGAGGACGATCGCAAAGGCCTGGTTGTTCGGCCCGGCAATCGCGTAGGCGGTCACCGCATTGGTCGGCGAACCGACCTGATAGAAACCGGCGACACCCTGCGTCGGACCCGTGGCCCCGGCGAGAGCGCCAGACAGCGTGGCACTCGCCCCGCCACTGATGGCACCGGTGAGGGTTCCGTCGCTCTGAATCGAACCGGTAACGGTCACGGCACCGAGGGCCGCAGCGCGGGCCGGCTCACCGTCGCCGGCCGGGCTACCGGCAATGGCCACCTGCGAGAAGAAGAACTGGCCGCCGTCGCTCACGGTAACTTTCAGGTTCAGCACGGGAGCCGTGCCGCCCGGCAGGTAGCCGAGGAAGACCGCGCTGTTATCGTCACGCACATAGAGGGCAAAGTTACCGAGCGAGCCGCTGAAGCTGCCAAAGTAAACGCCCGCATAGCTGCGCGTGATTACCGTGATCCCGGCGGGATTGGAAGTGACCGTGCCCGCGGAGTTGGTGGCGACGACATCGTAGTTCGCAGCATCGCCGGTTTGCGCACTGGAGAACGAAAGTGTCGGGCCGTTGGCCCCGGAAATCGCCGTGCCATTCTTCCGCCACTGGAGTGTGGGAGTCGGCGCACCGGTCACCGCGACCGAAAGTGCCACCGGGGTTCCAAGCAGGGCCGTGGCCGCCGCCGGTTGGGCGACGATAACAGGAGCAGCTGGGGCCGTGGCCACCGTGAGCTGCGCGAGCGAGCTGCCCACGCTGCCGACGTTGTTGGTCACAATCACATCGTAGTTGCCCACGTCCGAAGCGCTGGCGCCGTTGAGCGTGTAGGTGGACGAGGTCGCGCCGAGCACGGGGACGCCGTTCTTGCGCCACTGGTAGGTGAAAGCCGAGCCACCCGTTGCCCGCACCGAGAAGGTCGCGCTACCACCCACGAGCACAACCACTGCGCGCGGTGATTCCGCGATAATGGGGAGCTGATTGACCGTGAGCGTGGCGCCATTGGAGACCGCCGTGCCGAAGGCATTCGTAATCGCGGCGGTGTAGGTGCCGGCCCCAGCGGTCTGCACGCCGGTCAGGATGAGCGTGGGGTTTGTCGCCCCGGAGACGGCGATGCCGTTGCGGCGCCATTGAAAGGCAAACGGCGCGGTGCCGGCCGCCGTGACGCTAAACGTCACGCTCTGGCCTGGATCGATCGTTTGGCTGGCGGGCTGCGTCGCCACCGAAGCAGGAATGTTGGCGGGCAGCAGCGTGAGGGTGAACGACTGCGTGGCGGTCACGCCGTTGTTGGCCGTGATGCTGAGCGTGAGCGGTGAACCGGTCGTATCAGGCGGGTTGCCGCTGAGAACACCGGTGCTCGCGTTGAGCGAAAGCCAGGCCGGCAGGCCGGTCGCCGAGAAGGTGACGGTCGTCGTGCTGTCGGCCGTGACCGTGAAGGAGTTGGCCTGGCTCGCGCGGAAGCTGGCCGCAGCCACGCTGGTGAAGGCGGGCGGGGTGCCCACGCTCAGGGCCGCCGAATCGGAAATCGCCACTGGCGCAACGCCGTTGGCCACCACCACGCGGAACCGGTCGCCGGCCATCGCCAGCGAGACGCCGGTGACAGTGAGCGTAGAAGTGGTTACACCCGTGTAAGTGAGGCTCGCCACAAGATTGACGAAATCGCCCGTGCCGCCCGTCTGGCGTTGCCACTGGTAGCTCGAGGGTGGCGGTGTGCCGGTCGCGGCGACGGTAAACGTCGCGTTCTGACCGAGCGCCGCGCCCGCATTGATGGGCTGCGTCGTAATCTGCGGCGCACTCGTGCTGCCGCTGCGACGAATCGTATGATTGCCCGTATCGGCGATGTAGAGGTTGCCGTTCGCATCGACCACGATGCCAAAGGGCCGGTTAAACCGCGCCACGCTGCCCAAGCCATCGGCCGAGCCCGTTACCGACGCAAGACCCGCGATTGTGGTGACATCACCCGTGGTCGTGATCTTGCGGATCGTGCTGTTGATGGTGTCGGCGATGTAGAGGTTGCTGGAAGAGTCCAACGCGAGGCCGGAAGGCCGGAAGAACGAGGCCGCCGAGCCGTTGCCATCGCCACTACCGACTCCGCCCGAGGCGCTGCCGGCGACCGTGCTCACCACCCCCGCCGAGGTGATCTTGCGGATGACGTTGTTCTGCGAGTCGGCGACGTAGACGTTGCCAACGGCATCAGCGACCACGGCATTCGGCGCGTTGAAGCGCGCATTGGTCGGGATGGAGCTATCCACCAAGCCGGGCGTGCTCGCGACACCAGCATAGGTCGTGACCAAGCCAGTGGTGCTGGAGATACGGCGAATCGTGTGATTCGACGAATCAGCCACGATGACTGAGCCCGTCGTATCAATCGCCACGCCGCTCGGCAGGAAGAACCGGGCCGCGGCCCCAACCCCATCGGCGGTGCCGCTGGTGCTCGCCGTGCCGGCGAGCGTCGTCACGACACCACCCGAAGTGATGACGCGAATCGTGTGATTGAAGGTATCGGCCACATAGAGGTTACCGAAGGTATCAACCGCGATGCCGCCGGGCGAATTGAACCGCGCCGCGCTGCCGGTGCCATCAACCGAGCCGCGCGAACCGGCGAGACCCGCGACGGTGGTGACCACACCGCCCGCCGTCATCTTCCGGATGACGCTGCTGCCGGTGTCGGCGATGTAGAAGTTGCCCGAGAGATCGACCACGATGGCGGCCGGACTGCTAAAGCGGGCGGCGTTGCCGGTGGCATCCACCGCACCACCGATCGTCGCGGCTCCGGCAAAGGTGCTGATAGTCGTGCCCAGATTGATCGTGAGCAGCACGGCATTACTGGGCACGGAACCGGCCGCATTGGTGGCGACCATGCGAATCGCATCCCCGCTCATGCCGGCCGTGACACCGGTGATCGTGAGCGTGGTGGAGGTCGTGCCGTTGTAGGTGCCGTCGTCCGCGAGATCGATGTAGCCCGTGGTGCCGCTCGGCTGGCGCTGCCAGCGGAACGTCGGCGTAGGGACGCCGGTGGCGTTGGCGGTGAAGGAAGTGCTGCCGCCAAGATTCACGACGGCCGCGACGGGCTGCGTGGTAAACGACGGCGCCGTGGAGTTAACGGTGAGCGTGGCCGCGCTGCTGGGCGTGCTCCCGTTGGTGTTGGTCGCGACGAGGCGGAATTGATCGCCATTCATCGTCACCGTCGCATTCGACAGGGAGAGCGTGTTGGTCGTCGTGCCGGTATAGGTCCCATCGTCGTTAAGATCGACGAAACCGCTGCCTCCGTTCGGCTGGCGCTGCCAGCGCAGCGTCGGCACCGGATTGCCGATGGCCGTGGCATTGAAGGTGCCGCCGCCGCCGACCGCTACAATCGTGCTCGTCGGGCTGACCGTGAAGCTCGGGGCCGCGGGATTGATCGTGAGGGTGGCAGTGGACGACGTGGCCGTGCCGCCCGTGTTGCTCGCCACCAACTGGAACTGGTCGCCGCTCATGATGGCGGTGACATTCGTGATGGTCAGCGTGCCCGTGGTCGTGCCGGTGTAGGGCGCGCCTTCGGTGAGGTTAAAGAAGCCAAACGAGTTGGCGGGCTGCCGCTGCCATTGCAAAGTGGGCGTCGGCGAGCCACTCGC
>JANNEY010000053.1:0-7835 GCA_031379235.1 Opitutaceae bacterium
GGCGGGGTTCGGCGACCCCGCCCTACAACCAGAAGCACGCTCACGGCGCCTTCTTCGCCGCGCCCTTCTTCTTTCCACCCTTAGCGTTGCCCTCTCCGTTAGGGAGCGGACCACTGAACGGTGGGCGTTCAAAGGTCATGCCATCACCGGTCACACGCGGATCCTGGGCGGCGCGGAGCGTGGCCAGCAGGCGTTCGCCCATTTCAGATTTTGTCTTCGCATACTTCGGATCGGCGGCGACATTTTTCACCTGATCGGGATCGGTGCGGAGGTCGTAGAGTTCCTCGGGCGGGCGATGGCCGAAGGCGTGCGCGTAGAGCCATTTCCACTGCGAGTCATCGCGGTGTGCGACCAGCCAGGCCTTGGTGGGGCTCGCGTCCATGTCGGCGAGGCCGAGGCGGGTGTTGCTCTCCAGCGCCTGAGGCGTGGCGGTAAACGCGGTCTTCGCATCGCCCATCGGCATGCGGTCGGGCGCGAAGTTGCGGATGTAAACGAAGTCCTTCGTGCGCAGTGCGCGCATCGGATAGGGCAGGTAGCCTTCGCGCGCATCCTCGACGTGGCGCTCGCGACCGGTGATGACCCACGTGCGATCGGCCTCGATTTGTCCGCTGCGGTCGGACTTGAGGATCGGCACAAGCGAGCGGCCGTAGAGGCCCGCCGGCGGCGTCGCGCCGCCGATTTCCATGAATGTCGGGGCCAGGTCGGGCAGGCACACGAAGTCGTCGACGACCCGGCCGGCCTTGCCGCCGGGCACGCGCATCACGAGTGAGACGGCCGTGCCGTGATCGTAGAGGTTACACTTGCCCGAAGGCACGCCGGGCATGCCGTGATCGCCGCTGAGGACGATGAGCGTGCGCTCGAGATCGCCCGCGGCCGCGAGACGCTCCCGCAGCACGCCGATGTAGGCATCGACCGCCTGCGCCTCGCCAAGATAATCGGCGACGTCCTCGCGCACCTCGGGCACGTCGGGCAAGAACGCCGGCATCTTGCCCTGCAGTTTCTCCGGCTCGATGCCCCAGAGCGCCTTGCCGGAGCCCTTGATCCATTTGCGGTGCGTGGTCGTGGTGCCGAAGAAATAATGCCACGGCTGGCCGGGCTTCCGGTCGGCGAGGAACGCGTCGAAGTTGCCGCGCACCTGCGCGAGGATCTCCGCGCGCGCGGCGGCGACCGTCATACCCTTGGCGACGCGGTCGGTGGCCTCCTCGGAAAAATTATTCGGGGCGTGGCCGGATTTTTCGTAGGCGTATTTCTGGCCGCCGAACGGCGCATCGGCCGGCGTGCCGGGGCTCCAGACCTTGTAGCTCTTGCCGATGTGGTAGCCGGCGTCGCGCAGCGCCAGCGGAAACGTCGGAATCGACTCGTCCCAAATCGCGCCTTGCAGAATCGCGCCGCGGCCGGTGTTGAAAAAATACCGGCCCGAGAGCAGCGAGCTGCGGCAGGGCGTACAAGACGGGGCGTTCACGAACGCGCGGCGAAACGTCACGCCCTCGCGCGCCACGCGGTCGACGTTGGGCGTCTTGACGACATCGTTGATCGAAGGTTTGCCGTCGATGCCGGCATAGATGCTGGCGTAGCGGCCCCAGTCGTCGGCGAAAACGAAGAGGATGTTCCAGCGCGGGGCCGCGGCATCGGCGGCGGCGAGCCGGGCGGTTGAAACCACGCTGGCGAAAAGCAAGACGAGGCGGGCGAATAAGGGAAGCGACATGGGTGTATGGGGGGGCACGAAAACCTTTCCAGCTGTGCCGCATCGCGCAAGACCGCTGTGGCCACGCGCCACGGCTATTTGGTGTTGATCGCGCGCAACTCCTCGTCGGCGATGTGGACCCGCGCCAAATCGTAGTCGCGCGACGCCGTCGGCGAGCCCGCCTCCAGCGCGGTCGCGTAGCGAAGATAGGTTTCGCTCTTGAGGTCGATGACGCGGCGCCATTGTTCCCTCTGGCGCGCGGTGCGCCGGCCCGGCGTGAGGGTAAGCCGGTCAAGCTGCGCGCGCCAATTGGTGTAGAAGGGAATGCCCTCTTCTTTCATCCGGCGCGCGAATTCCGCCGCGCCGCGGTTCGCCAGCAATGAATGCGTCGCCGTAAACATCCCCGGGATGATCTGTTGTTCAATGCTCCGCGCGTTGTCCGTGATTGCCCGCAAGGCGCGGTCTTCGCTCACGCGGTAGTCGTAGCGCGGCGCGAACCTGATGCCGGCCCCCACGACGCCCGCGATTACGACGATCGCGAGGCATGCCCGCTGCCCGCTGAGTTGGGCTCGGATTGCGCGATCCGGCGGTAATGCGCACAGCCAGCCGAGGATAAATCCCCCGGCCAAGCCGCCGAGATGCGCGGCGTTGTCGATGTTGGGATGGATCGCGCCGAAGAACAGGTTGTAGCCGGCGAACGCCAGCGTGCTCTTGAAGATCGGCTGGAAGATGCCCTTCGGGATACCCTGTTTCTCCCGCAGGAGATAGCCGAGCAAAGCGCCGAACACGCCGAACACCGCACCCGATGCGCCCGCGCTCCAGGCTTTATCGCCCTTCCACAACAGGGTCGCGACGCTGCCCGCGAGGCCACTGCCGAAATACACGAGCAGGTAAAGTCCGCGGCCGAACAGGCGCTCAACCAACTGGCCGGATTGAAACAGCGCCCAGGCGTTCAGCAGCAGATGCACCAAGCCAAAATGCAGGAACATGCACGTGCCGAGCCGCCACCACTCGCCGTCCGTCGTGGCCGCGGCGTTGTTCGCGCCAAAGCGAATATACGGCTCCATACTCGCGACCTCGAACCAGCCCGCTCCAAGGAACCCCATCACCACAAAAACGCCGCCGTTCGCGAGCAGCAGCAGGTTGGTGATCGAAATAGCTCCGCCGCCGGGCAACTCGCGGATGCGGGCGACGAAATCTTCGTTCGCGATAAACTCAGCATCTTTGGTCGCGGGCAGCATCGCCGCGATGGCTGTCGCGTAGTCGCCGCTCGCGCAGGCAAAGGTAAACGGCGTCCTGGTCGCGCCGGACTTTCCTTGGGTCGTGGTAAACTGCACGTTCGCCCCCTCGGCCAGCACGTTGGCAAGCTCGTCGCTGCGGAGTGCGATCTCGATCGCGGGTGCGCCGAGGGAAAATAATTTCCGCGCTTTGCCGCGAAACACGAAGCGCGGCTCGGCTGCGCGCACGATTAGCTGGCCCTTGCCGCCGAGGTCGCGGTTGCGGGATTCGGCGGGGCCGCCGTTGAAATCGACGTCGAAGGTGAAATCCGGGGCCGGCCGGTTGGAGGCGGTGAACATCAGGAAGCGAACGAACGGAAGCCGGCTACGGCTTCGCCACGAAGGTCAGGCGCAATTGTTGCAGCCGTGGAATTTTCTCGGGCGTCAGCGTGAAGTAAACCTCGACGCGCCCTTTTTCCCCCGTGAACGCAAACGTGCCGCGCAATTGATTTTCCGGCACAGTCTCGCCGACCGACTGGATCGGGCCCAGCTTGGCGAGTGTCTCCTGCGCGAGCACCTGCCAGGCCTCGCGTGAACGATCCGGGAAAAAATTCTCCGCCACGATCGCGCTGGCCAGTGCGGGCTCCCACGTTTGCACGAGCTGCGCGACCTGCTGGGCGCGCGTTGTCAGGATCGCCGAAGGCGGCAGGGTGCGCCGCGCGATCTTGGCCTCGTCGAGGATGATGGATTCGACGCGGGCATTGATGGCGCTCGTGCCGGCGTAGGTGAGGTTCGCAAACGAAATCACGGCGAGGCCGTGCTCAGGGTAGAATCGCCAGTAGCTGCCGAAGCCGGGCAGTCCGCCGCCGTGGCCGAGGCGCACGATGCCCCGGCTGTCGTTGGTCCAGCTGAGGCCGAAGCCGTAACCTGAGACCGTGGGCACGGTTTCGCCCGCGATATTTTTCGCGTTGGCGTTAAGCCCGGTGAAGACCGAAAGTTGGTGCATCTCGCGCAAGGATGCACGACGGACGAGGCCAGCTTCGGGATCGTTGCGCGCCGGCCAGGCGGCGAGGTGGAGGCTCACGTAGCGGGCGAAGTCACGCACGGTCGTGAGCAGCCCGCCCATCGCGCCGTAGATGCCGTCGTGCAGCAGCGGCTCGAGTTGCCACTGTCCGCTGCCGATCGAGCGGTAGCCGAGCGCGAGTTTTTCGGCGGGGACGGCGGTGAATTCCCAGACGGTGTCCTTCATGCCCAGCGGTCGGAGAATCTCGCGGGTTATGTAGACCTGATAGGGTTCGCCGGCGGCGCGTGTGATCACTTGGCCGAGCAGCGCGTAGGCGAGATTGCTGTATTCGAAGGTGAGGCCGGGGGCGTTCGAGGAGGAGACGCCGTCGGTAAGAAAAGCGGCGAAATCCTTTGGGCTCACGGCGAGCTGGCGATCGCCCCACGGATTGTCCTCGGGAAATCCCGGCGTCATCGTGAGCAGGTGGCGTAGCGTGATGACGGCCGCGTCGCTCGTGAGCGGCGCGATGTGGGCAAACTCCGGGGCAAACTTTGCCACGGGATCGTGGAGCGCGAGTTTGCCGGCATCGCGCAGCCGCAGGATTGCGAGGGCGGTAAAGCTCTTCGTCATGGACGCGATCCGGAAGCGCGTGTCGGTCGCAGCGGGCAGTTGCTTCTCCACGTTCGCAAAGCCGAACGCGCCCGCGTGCACGAGCTCGCCGTCGAGCACGATGCCCCACGCGAGCCCGGGAAATTCCCGCTTCGCCGCGTAGTCAGCAAACTCCCGGTCGATGCGTGGGAAGAGCGGCGTGATTTTTTCGCGGCGATTGGCCTCGGTGAAACGCGGCGGGGCGTAGGGGGTGGCGGGCGTGGCGGCCGAAGCCGCGGCAGCAACGACAAGGACGCCAAGCAAAGCGAAGACGGGCTTCATGGGAGAAAGCGATTTTCACCGCATGGCGTCACGCGTGTCGAACGCGTTCGCACTCGCGTCGGGCGGGCCGGCGCATTCGATCGCCCTTATGAGACCTTGGCTTTGGGTTTTGCTGGTGCCTCTGCTGACTGGGAGCGGGCCGGCGGCGGAGCGCGCGCAGGTGCGCGCGCTGAAAATCACCGTGGTCTCCACCATGCTCGCGGACGGCGACGAGCTGGGCGAGTGGGGCTTCGCCGCGCTCGTCGAGGCGGATGGTAAGAAAATCCTCTTCGATACCGGCGCGAAGGCGGACGTTGTGCAGAAAAATCTTCAGACGCTGGAACTCCACCTTGCCGATGTGCCCGACGTGGTGCTGAGCCACTGGCACTGGGATCACATCGGCGGCTTCATGACGCTCCGCCGCGCAGCGCTGGCGAAGATTCCCGCGGCGCTCGGGCGCACGCACGTCGCGGAGGGATTCTTCGACTCACGCACCGGCAGGCCGCCGGGAGTGGAGCTGAACCGGATGATTCACGTGCGGCCCGAGTATGAGGCGAGCGGCGGAAAATTTTTCGTCCATGCCGCGGCGGTGGAATTGCAGCCCGGCGTGTGGCTCACCGGCCCGGTGCCGCGCCGGCATCCCGAGCGCAACTGGAGCGGCGACACGCGCGTGAAGACCGCCGCCGGCGAACGCGAGGACACGCTTGCCGACGATTTGGCGCTCGTCGTCGACACCCGTGATGGCCTCGTGATCGTGACCGGCTGCGGCCACGCGGGCGTGATCAACATCGTCGAGCAGGCCCGGAGCATCGTGCGGCCGGCCCGCGTGCATGCACTTGTCGGCGGCATTCATCTGTTCCGCGCCAGCGAGGAGACGCTGACGTGGACGACGGGCAAACTGCGCGAGTTCGGCCTCGAACATTTCATCGGCGCGCACTGCACGGGGATCGAGACGGTGTTCCGCTTTCGCGCCGATCTCGGCCTCGACCGCGCGCACTGCGTCGTCGGCGCGGTCGGACAGACTTTCGAGCTGGGCAAGGGCATCGATCCGCGCGTGATTGCGCGGTGACCGTCCTGCGCTGCGGCGCGGCTCAGTATTTTTCCCGGCTTTGGTTTTAGTTCCGCCTCCAGGCGGAATCTGAAAATCCAGGACCGGCTGAAGCCGGGACTACGAACAAGAACTTCGGCCGCGATTGGCAGTCCGCGCAGCGCGGAAAACAACTGGCAATTCAGGCCGAAGCACGCATGGTCCGTGTCGTCTACGACGCAACCCCGCGTCGTGCGAAAGACAGTCGGCTTCTCACCCCTTAAACTCTTGGAGGCAATATGACGACGACCGTGCCGATCGTGGCGTTTGTGCTGACGGCCCTGCTCGCCGGCGTCCTCGGTGGCGTGGCGATGGAGCTCGTGATGTGGATTATCGCCAAGGTCGCGCGCTCGAAGGGCGACATGATTCTCGCGCTCGGCAGCCTGCTCACCAAGCGCCGCGATCACGCGCACCGCGTCGGCCTGATTGTGCATGCGGCGGGCGCGCTGGGCTTCGGGATGCTTTACTCGCTGCTGCTGGTGACGCTCGGCTTCACCAACATGCCGATCAGCATGATGCTCGGCCTCGGCGTGGGCGTGCTGCACGGGCTGCTGTTCAGCCTGATGCTGGTGTGGGTGGTCGCGGACCACCATCCGCTGGAGGAATTCAAGGAGGCGGACTTACTCGTCGGCCTCTGCCACCTCGCGGGCCACGCGGCGTTCGGACTCATGGCGGGCGTGGTAGTGGGAATATCGCCGATTTGAGGTGTCGCGGACAGTGACATGGCTACTCGCCATTCGCTGCGTGGAGTTCACCTTCGAATCCACGGAGGGTAGGTTGGAGAATCGCTACGGCATGTTGTCGGAAGGGCGAAGCTGATTTGCCGGGCGCTCCAAGATTGAACAACGGGATCACTCGACGCGTGTCCGCGTTCGCCACTCGTCCTCTGCTTTTTGGAGCATGGCGGAGAGGGCTTGTCCCTTGGGATCGTTGCTTCGTGCGTAGAAGTCGGCGGCCGCGATGGGAACACCGCCACGATGGGTGGGATTCGCGCCGTGCTTGAGTAGGAGCACCACCATGTCGTGATGCTGCCGCTCGGCGGCGGTAATCAACGGAGTCGTGAAAACGTCGCCGTCCTCGTGCGGATCGATCCATGCGCCGGCCCGCAGCAAATCCAGCGCGATTTCGAGGTGATTGCCGCCGGCGGCAAACGACAGTGCCGTGCGCCCACGGCGATCCCAGACGTTCACATCGACGCCCTCGGCGAGCAGGCGGGCAACTGTTTCGCGGTCACCGTTGGCCGCGGCGATCCACAGCGCAGTCGCAGGCGTGTCATTGCGTTCCTGCATGATTTTGCGGCACGCGCCAAATTTTGGCCGACTTGGTTTTCGTGGGTTGGCCTCAGCTGTGTGCCATCGTTCTCGGGGCTGAGTTGATCATCACGTCTTGGGGTATTCGTAGCCCTTCCGGTATTCGCGGCGGAGGAGTTTGTTGGCGGCGGGGTCGCCGATGATCTGCTCCTTGGCGCCGTCCCACTCGATGCTGCGGCCGAGCTTGAGCGAGGCCATGCCGAGGAGCGCCATGTTGGTCGAGAGGTGAATCTCGCCGATGTCGCTTACAGGTTTCGTCCCGGTGCGGATCGCGTTCAGGAAATCAGCGAAGAGTTCCTTGATGTTTTGCGAGTCGGGGTTGTTGAGCTTGGGTTCCTCGGTGATCGTGGGCTGGCGCGCGTCGCTCGGGTAAAACGTCCAGCCCTTCTGCCAGCCCATGTGGAACGTGCCCTTCGTGCCGTAAAAATAGCAGCCGACGTTTTCGCCTTTGTCGGTGTTGTTGCCGGCGAAGCGGCGGTGCTCCCACTGCACGTTAAATTTTTCGTAGTATAAGGTCGCGAGCTGGTGTTCGGGGGCATCGGTCGTCTGCTCCTGCGCGTTGAAATTCGCGGGGCCGGCGATGGGCCGGCCGCCGCTGGAGAAAATTTTCCGCGGGTATTTTTCG
>JANNEY010000085.1:0-8135 GCA_031379235.1 Opitutaceae bacterium
ACCTGCACCTGCGCGAGATCAAGATGGGACTTTGGGTCTGGCATGCCACCGTCCACCCTGCACGGCACCGCGGATTTGGCCAGCTAATTTAACCGCCACTGCCAGCGAACACCTTGCGCGGCTTCTCCGCAGCACCGTGGGCGACCACGGGTGGCACCTCGGTGAGAAACTGCGTTTCCGCAAAGCCACACTCTGGGCCGAATCTACTCGTCTGCCATTGATGATCCGCCTGCCGGGCATGAAGTCGCGGCAGGATTGTCCCCGCGTGGTGAACCTGATGGATCTTTATCCGACACTCATCGAGTTGTGCGGTTTGCCGACCAAACCGGAAATTGACGGTCGGAGCATCGTTCCGTTGTTGCGTGATCCCAAGACGGCCTGGCCCTATCCGTCGATCACGGTCAATGGTAGCGGCAACGCCTCCGTGCGCGACGAGCGTTGGTATTTCATCCGCTACGACCAAGGGACGGAGGAATTCTATGACATGGAACGCGACCCGATGCAGTGGACCAATCTCGCCGCTTCGAAAGACCCCGAAATCCTCGCCCAGAAGTCGCGGCTGGCCGCTTCGTTCCCCGCGTCGTTTGCCCGCACCGTAGGCACGAGCAAGACCAACGACGAAGAAAAAGATGAGGCACCCGACCCGACCATCAAACCCAAACGAGCCGCTGCCCAGCTCAAGTAGACGACCTGTCGCCGGAGGATTTCACGCTGCCGGCGATCGCAAAACCCGAGTCCATTCACGATTTTGACTTCCAACCAACCCACACCCCAAACCATGACAGTCACCCCCCGCACCTTCCTCGTCGCCCTCGTTGTTTGCCTCGCCCTGGGCACTGCAAGTTCAGCCCAGATTGCACCCAAGCCAGCCACCGTCCCAGCAGTAAACCCTAACGGCGAGGAAGTGATTCAGCTCACGCCCTTTCAAGTGAATGCCGGCGATAATAAAGGTTGGGCGCCCACCGAAACTCTGGCCGGCACCCGCTTCAAAACGAAGCTGAGCGACCTGGCGTCACAGATCGACGTGTTCACCTTGGATTTCATGGAAGACTTCGGCTTCACCAGTATTGATGCCGCCTCCGTCTACTCGCTTAATATCGAGAACAGCACCGAGTTTGTGAGCAACGTGGAGTCGAAGGGCGGCGGCGAGGGCACCCTGCGCGTGCGCGGTATCGGCCAAGCGCGCCGAACCCGGGAGTTTTTCGCCACCGAAACGCGGTCGGACAATTACAACCTGGAGCGCGTGACGCTCGCTTCCGGTCCAAACCCGATGATGTTCGGGATAGGCGCTCCGACCGGAGCGGTTGATTCGACCTTGGCCCGTCCGATCATGAATCGAAACACCCGCCAATTGAAGACGCAGTTCGACAGCTTTGGCGGCACCCGCGGCGAGTTGCACCTGAACCAGACTCTGCTCAAAAACCAATTGGCATTCCGCGCAGCGCTCCTCGCCGACAACAAAAAGTTCCAGCCGAATCCCTCGATTGACCGGGAACGCCGTGCGTATGGCGCGCTCGTCTACAATCCCTTCAAGAAGACTTCGCTCAGTGCACACTATGAATACGCCAGCGGGCACAGTCGGACCCCTTCGCGGGTTCCTCCGCTCGATAGGGTTCGCGTCTGGTATCAAGCCGGTGATTTGGGCTCGGCGGTAGGCAACAAGCCTCTCTTCAACAACAATGCGGCGTGGCAGACCACGAAGAGCAACCCCGACGACCGGGTTTTCAGCACGTCGGGCGACGGCGCGATCAGCGTGATCGGCGGAAACAATCCGGCCGGACTGCGCCCGATGGGCTCATTCTATTCGGTGGGCGTGCAAAACATCGCCGACAACGGGCGCTGGCCGGGGATCGTTGACCCCGTCAACGCGGGCACCACGCGCGGCGTAGCCCTGCTGAACGACGACTACTATCCTCGCGACGCCAGTTACCACTATTTCACCGACTTCAGCGACCGGAAGTCCTCGATCGTGAATCTGTTTTTCAATCAGGAAATCCTCAAGGACCTGCATTTTGAAGCCGGGGTTCAGCGGGAATCGAACAAGAATTCTGGCGCGAGTTACATGGCCGGTGGCAACGGAGGCCTCAACCTCAACGTCGATCCCAACCGCTTCCTTCCCGATGGCATCACCCCAAATCCCTACGCCGGAAAACTCTATTTCGATGGCTTGGCCGGGTTCGATCGGGGCTGGGCCAAGAGCGACGAATGGCGCGCCGCGCTTTCGTATCAATTCGATTTCAAGGAGCGTTCCCGCAATCGATTCATCCAACTGCTGGGACGGCATCGCCTCGCCGGCATCGGTTCCGGGATTGTATCGAAGAACCTCAACCAGGAATACCGCTACAACATTCAGCCGGTGATCCAGAACGGCAAAATGCGGGACCCGGTGTTTAGTGGGGTCAATTACACCGTCGAAGCTGACGGGCGCCGGGGCCTCGGGCCGTTGGGCAACGGCTACAGCGCTGCCGCCAACAACCGCTCGGTCAATTTCCACTCCTACGTCGGCGCGGACTTGGGCTGGGTGCCGAGGGTCGACGGCTTTGAGATCGGGAAACCATGGACGATCAAGGACAACAACGGCGAAGCTTGGGTCGTCGATCCGCTGAATGCGGGCACCGGCACCAACGGCGAGCGGCTCATCACAGGGCGCAATACGGGTGGGACGCACTCGGAGTTTGGCACCAAGCTTTTTTCCTATCAGGGCTACCTGCTGAATGACCGAGTGGTGCTGACCTACGGCCGCCGCGAGGACTCGAATAACACGGCCCAGAGCCGAGCACCGGCGGTGTTGTGGCGGAATCCGGAAACGGGACAGGTCGTATCGGCCGCGAGCGTAGGTTATCAGGCCCACATCGACCAATACGGCTTCTCACCAATGGATCCGGCGACCGAAGCGGTCGGCACGACGACACTCAAAGGAATTGTTGTTCACCCGTTCCGCGACTGGGGCTGGAAGCTCCCTCTGGGTGCCGATGTGTCGTTCATGTATACCAAGTCGGATACGTTTGCGCCGAATACCACGTCGCGGAACCCCGACGGATCATTTGTCGCGAGCGAGAAGGGCGATGGTTCCGACAAAGGAATTCGCCTCAGTCTCTTCAACGGCAACTTTAACCTTAAATACAATGAGTATGAAGTGGCGTCATCCCCGACTCAGCTCGGCGCGCTTTTCAGAGGCATCCGGGCGGCCATGCGGGGCGTGATGAAAGACATCACCCGCGCCATGGTCGCCAACGAAGCGGACTTCCGGGCGAAGTTTCCCGTTTGGCCGCTGCAAGGCCAAGGTGACCCAAAATTGGCCTATCCTTTTGCGTCCGTGAACAACGGCGGATTCGAGACAATGAATTTCTTCAATTATCTGGATCCCTACTCCGTCAGCGGCGACAGCGCCGCCAAGGGCCGGGAAATCACGGCCCAGTGGAAACCGACCAGAAACCTGGATATTCGCCTCACGTGGAATCATCAGCAAGTCGTCCAAACAAAGATCGCCACCCAATGGATCCAATTCGCCAACGAGTTTGAGCAGATCATGGACAAAACCCTTTTCACCGAAGGTTACGTGCCCGGAGATACCGAGGCCATTTACCGAAATCCGGCGGGTTTCGACATGGATGGGGACGGTGTCATCCGGAAATATACGTGGAACGCGATTCCGATCGGAACCGGCGCCGGGCAAACCGTCCCCCAAAATATTGGAGCCAGTAACACGCCGTGGGGCCGCAATGACGACCTGTTTCCGGGCGGCTGGACTGGGCAAACGATGAAGGAAAACTGGATCTCCAATGTCCGCAATGGGAACTCCGGCATTCCCGTCCTCGAGGCCTATAACGGACGTCCGAATGAGTTCACCCGCGACAATCGGCTAAATTTGAATGCCATGTATCGGTTCAGCGAAGGCGCCTTGCGGGGCTCGCGCGTGGGTGTCGGCTATCGCTGGCGCGCACCGGCGGCCATCGGCTTCGGCGTGAAGCGGATCAATGGCGTGGCCGTGCCGGACGTAAGCATCATCCAAAAGGGCAAGGCGGAAACCGCCGTCGATTTGTCCTTCGGCTACAGCGGCAAATCGGCCTGGCTCGGCAACCGGCGGTATACGGTGGGCGTGAACATCCGAAACGCCTTCCCGCCGGGTCGCTACGATACCCGCAACCGCGATTTCTTTAACGGGAATTCACTGACCACGGTCAGATTGATCCCACGCCAGTTTATCTTCTCCTATGAGACCGATCTCTAGAAAGTCCTACGCCTCCGCACCGACTTTTCTTTAAGATTATGAAACAAACCATCACCCGCCGCACGGCACTTAAATTGATCGCCACCGCCACCGTCGTCGGCGCGGCCTCCGCGACGAAAACGGCGTCCGCCGCGACTGCCGCGACCCGCGCAGCCGATACCAAAGCAACCGATGCGTGGAGCCGAACCCACGACCGCGTCTGGCTCGGCGGCGACTTCTGGGCGAATCCGATGGAGGATTGGCAGATCGCCGAGGGCGGCGCCGAATGCCGGAGCCTCGGCGGAAATCGCAGCGTCCACTCGCTCACGCACCAAATCACGAGCCCGGCGAAAGGTTTCACGATGTCGGTGAACCTCTCGCAGCTTGAAGCGCGGGGCAAAGATGCCGGCGCCGGGTTTCGCCTCGGCGTGCGGAGCGAACTCAACGAGTATCGCAGCAATTGTTTCGTTGCCCAAGGAATCAACGCCGGCGCGGCCGACGGTCGTCTGATGCTGGGGCCGAAAGCGGAGCCTTTGGCCAACGGCGCCGACCCGAAGAACATTGCCCTGATCCTCTCCGGTGTCGGCAACGGCGCGGACGTCATGCTCACGCTCGAAGCTCGTGCAGGCGAGGGCGGCGCGAGTCTGGGAAAAATCAGCCTCATGGTCCCGGCCGCCAGCCTGCTCGGCAACGTCGCCCTCGTGAGCGGCTACAGCGCCGAGGGAGCGCCCACCGCACCCAAGAAGGCCGCCAAAGCCGCGAATCAGGGCGGAGCATCACGCTATCGGTTCACCGCCTGGAAAATGTCGGGCGACGCCTTCACCGTTTCTCCCGCGCAGCGATTTGGTCCGCTGCTCTGGTCCATGTATTCGTTGAGCGACTCGCGCACGCCCGAAGGCTGGGTCATGAAAATCAGCGCGCTGACCGGCCCGATGGGCGAGCGCGACAGCCACGTCGTGGAGCTGCAGGTCCAACGCGCCGGCGCGTGGCAATCGTTGGGCGAAGCCAAACTTGATCCTGATGCCTGGGTTGCCACGTTTCGAATCCCGCGCTGGGACGAAAAACGGGCGACGCCCTACAAGCTCGTCTATCGCGAGAAACACCGCGATGGCACGGTGACGCCCGATGAATGGACGGGCACCATCCTCGCCAATCCCGTCGGTCGGCCGCTGCGCATGGCGGCGATGACGTGCCAGAACGACTACGCGTTTCCTTACGAGCCCGTCGCGCGGAACGTCGCGAAATTGCAGCCCGATCTCGTGTTCTTCTCCGGCGATCAAATCTACGAAAGCCACGGCGGTTTCGGCATCATCCGCGAGCCGGCCGGGCCGGCGATTCTCAACTACCTGCGGAAATTCTACCAGTTCGGCTGGGCGTTTCGCGAAGTGATGCGCCACAGCCCCACGCTCTGCCTGCCGGACGATCACGACGTTTTCCAAGGCAACATCTGGGGCGAGGGCGGCGCGAAAATGCTCATCTCCACCGCCGATCCCGGCGCGTCATCGAAGGGCGGCTACATCGAACCGGCCCGGATGGTAAACGCCGTGCATCGCACCAACGTCTCGCACCACCCCGATCCGTTTGATCCGACGCCGAGCCAGCAGGACATCAGCGTCTACTACGGCGACCTGGTTTATGGCGGCGTCAGTTTTGCGATCATCGCCGACCGCCAGTGGAAAAGTGGCCCCGAGCGCGTGAAGACCGGCGGCCCCCGGGCCGATCACGTCGTCGATCCGAAGTTCGACATGAGCACCCTCGACCAACCGGGGCTGGTCCTGCTCGGCGATCGCCAAGAGGCGTTCTTGAAAAAATGGGCGCAAGACTGGCGCGGGCATTCGCTCAAGGCCGTGCTGAGTCAGACCGTGTTCGCCGCCATCGCCACGCACCACGGCCGCCGCGACGGCTTCCTCAAGGGCGATCTCGATTCGGGTGCATGGCCCCAAACTCCGCGCAATCGGGCCATCGAAATTCTGCGTCCGGCGATGGCCCTCCACATCAACGGCGACCAGCACCTCACCACGCTCGCCCAGTATGGCGTCGGTCAACAACGCGACAGTCTGTGGTCATTCTGCACACCCGCGATCGCCGCCGGTTATCCGCGCTGGTGGCGGCCGGACGACGTGGGTATGCCGCACGCGAATCGCCCGAAGCACGGCCTGGCCAACACCGGCGAATTCCTCGATGGCTTCGGCAACAAGGTCTATGTCTACGCCGTGGGGAATCCCGAGGTCGGCCAAGCCCCGAACCGCTACGACAAGGCCCACGAAAAGGGCAGCGGCTTCGGTTTTATCACCTTCGATCCGGCGAAAAAAACCTACGCCATCGAATCGTTCCGCTTCCTCATCGATCCCACCGACGGGAAAGCCTCCAACCAATTCCCCGGTTGGCCCGTGACGATCCACCAAACGGAAAATCGCGGCCAGAACCGACTCGACTGACAATATCACACATGAAATTTTCTCACTACGTCCTGTGTTGGCTAAATACGGCTGCGCGCGTGGCAGCTTTCCTTTTCGCGGTTTTGATGCCGCTGTCGGCTACAGGCCTAGAAGTCGCACCCGACCCTGCCACCGGCGCGGCGGGGCAGTTCGCCGCCGCGGAGATCCGCCGGGAGGCCGCTGCGAAGGGCATGACTGCCGGTGGTCCCGCCCAAGGGACTCGCATTCTGCTCAACGTCGGAACCGGCGGTAGCACCACCGCCCAGAGTTACAGCATCCGAGTGCAAAGCGAGGGCGGCCGCCGCGTCATCACCGTGCGCGGGGCCGATGCCACGGGCGCGATGTATGGCGGGCTCGACATCGCGGAGGCGATCCGCACCGGCACTCTCGATGCGCTGCAGGACTCCGACCACCAGCCGCACATCGCCCAGCGCGGGATTAAGTTCAACATCCCGCTCGACCTGCGCACGCCCAGCTACACCGACTCCGCCGACGCCGCGCAGGCCAACATCCCGGAAGTCTGGGAGCGCGCGTTCTGGACCGACTATCTCGACGCCATGGCGCGCAATCGTTACAACGTGCTTTCGCTTTGGAGCCTGCATCTCTTCCCCTCGATGGTAAAGGTGCCGGAGTTTCCCGAGGTCGCGTTGAACGATGTCTGGCGCACGCGCGCCAAGCTCGATGACACGTTTCACTTCCACGGCACCGACATGGTCCGCCCCGACATGCTCGCCAATCACGAGGTCGTGAAGCGCATCACCATCGACGAGAAAATCGCGTTCTGGCGCTGGGTCATGCAGCAGGCCGCCGACCGCGGCATCCGCGTCTACATTTTCACGTGGAATGTCTTCACCTTCGGCGCCGACGGAAAACACGGCATCACGACCGATCTCAAGAACGAGATCACGAAAAAATATTTCCGCGCCAGCATGCGGGAAATGGTGAAGACCTACCCGCTGCTCGCCGGCGTCGGCATCACCGCCGGCGAGAACATGCCCAACGACATGGCTTCCACCGCGAAGGAAGCCTGGCTCTGGGACACCTACGGCGAAGGCGTGCGTGATGCCTTGAAGGACGACCCGAAACGCCAGTTCGGGCTGATCCACCGCTTCCACTGGACGGCGCAGAGCGAAATCCTGAACGCCTTCAAAGATTACCCGGGCCAGATCGAGTTCAGCTTCAAGTATTCGGTCGCGCACATGTATTCGATCACGAAACCGAACTTCATCCAGCCTTTGCTGGAGAATCTCGCGCCCGGCCGGAAGACGTGGCTCACGGTGCGCAACGACGATATCTACACCTTCCGCTTCGGCGATCCGACCTACACCCGCGAATACATTTTGAACATCCCGCCAGCGGACAAGATCGCCGGTTTCTACATGGGACCGGACGGCTACACCTGGGGCCGCGACTTCCTCGAACGAAACCCCGCGCCCGGCCCGCGTCCGCTGGTGATGGAGAAGCAGTGGTATTCCTTCATGCTCTGG
>JANNEY010000133.1:0-20795 GCA_031379235.1 Opitutaceae bacterium
CCTCGAAGATCATCTCGTCGCCGCGGCCCGCCCTTGGTCCACCCCGGCCGCCGTTGCCTCCCTCATCCACACCTGGCTCGCCGATCAAGTAAACTCTGGCGCGCCGGCCTAAAGTGTATTAGCTAGAGGCTTTTGGTATAATCCCCACGGTCGCGCGGGCCGCGCTCGATCTGCGACTCGTGCTGGGTAACGACGCCCAGCGGCAGGTCGCCAAGGTCGTCGCGCACATCAAGGCGCGCGGCTGGCATGTGCTCGACCGCGATCCGACGGATGCGGAGCGGGCGCAGCACGCGCGGTTGATTCGCGTCGAGACCAAGTCCGCCGGTGCCAATGCCCAGCGGACGCCGCTGGAGCTGCCGATCGCGCAGGCGGTCGTCGCGGCGGTGCAATCAACGGTGGATTACCCGGTGGTGCTACTGCCGTCGCTCGGCGGCACGCTGCCGACCAAACTCATCGAGGATTTGCTCGGCACGAAAATCCTCACCGTGCCGGTGGTGAATGCCGACAACAACCAGCACGCCGAAAACGAAAACGTGAAAGTGCAGTTTCTCTGGGACGGCCTCGAGACCTATACGGCGCTGATGACGCTGCGGTGAGCAGGCCGACGCTACGCGTCGGCGTGGTATTTTGGCGCCCTGGCTGCTCCGACCCCGTCAGGCAACGCGTAGCCGACCGGACAGATTTCGCGGCGCGACGTTTGGCTTCCGGTCGGGAGTAGTCGCGGGCGAAACGCCGCTTTGCCGCAGGCGCGCCTCGGCGCAAGGCGAGTTCGGCGGTGGCGTCGGACCTGAAAAGGAGCAAGCGAGCCGGCGCGAGCACTGCATGGGAAACTCGCTTGGCGGGGTTTCCGCGGGTGTGCCTTTTGGTGTTCCCGGTGACACTTTGTGCGTGGGTAATTATACCAACGGCTGGTGAAAAATTGACTTTTGAGGGTGGCGTCGGGACCTCCGGGCCCGACGGTATTGGTCTGCGGTTCACCCGTGGCCGGGCCCGGAGGTCCCGACCCCACCTCGATCCAACTAAAGTCCAGAAATCATGCGACGTGGGTAATTAGGCGGTTTTTTTACGACCGGGGCGTTGCCACGATCCGAGCCGGAGGATTTGTAGTGGGGTGTGCGTATTTGGCTCAATTCGCTTGCTGGAATCGCGATTGCTATGGGCGGCCTTGCGTCGGTCGTGCGCGCGGCCGACGCGCTGCCGGCGGTGGAGCCTGGCGCGAGTCGCGCAGCGGTTTTCCAAGCCTATGGCTGGCCCACCGGGCAATCGTGGTTTGGGTCGCGCGAGATTCTGAATTATCCGCAGGGTTTCGTGACGCTGGAGTCGGGCCGGGTGGAGCGGGTTGAGTTCTCGTCAAGGGTGCCGTGGCCGGCTCCGCGCCCGCAGCCGGCGTCGCCGTCGCCAGTGTCAGCGAAAAGATCGGGTGCGGTCATCGATCCCTGGGGTGAGGATTTTGAAAGCGCGGCGCAGGCGGCGGCTGAGCGTGGCCGGCCCATCCTCGCCTTGTTCATGGGCCGTGATGGATCACCGGCGAGCCGGCACTTTCACGAGCAGGTCGCGCTCCATCCGGACCTGCGCAACGAACTCGCGGCGCACGTTGTATTTTTGCGGCTCGAATTTTCCTCGCGCCCACAACACACCGACCACCAGCGTGAACAAACCGAGTGGCTGCGGGCGAAGCATGGGGTGACGGTTTATCCGACCCTGTTGTTGCTTTCGCCAACGGGCGCCGCCCTGGCGGCAATCGATCTTGGAACTCCCGTCGTGGGTCAGGCCTTTCGCGCCCGCGTTATCATGGCCGTCAAGGCGGAGTGCGCGCGGCTGACCGAGGTGGCCGCGGCGGCGGCCGCGGCTGAAATGCTGGCTGCGGCGGCGGCGTTGCACGCGGAGGCCGGCTGGGCGCAGAAACTTCTGGCGCGGAGCCTCGGTTTGAGTCTGGCGGATGCCTTCACCGTGGTGGTGGCGGCCGCGGTGCTGGCGGTGGTGGCGCTGCTGGCCTGGTTGCTGTGGCGCACGCGCACGCCGGAGCACTTGCCGCGTGCGGCGATGGCGGTGCGGTTGTCCGACAGTGCGGGCGGTGTGCCCACTTCGACTGAAATCGCCGGCTGGCCCAAAGAAAAAGTCTGCGCGGTTACGGCCGCGCTGGCCGAGGCGGAGGGCTACGTCGCGGCGGTCATGCCCTTTGGCAGCGACAAAGATCTTTTGCTGATGAACCGCGGTGAGTCGCACCCGCGCGTGGTGGTCTTTTGCACGGCCGGTGACAGCGGACTGGTGCCGACGAAACGACTGCGGGAGCTGCGGGGCACCTTGACGGCGGACGGCGTGCAATCGGGTTGGTTCGTGGCCCCGAAGGGCTTTGCGAACGATGCGCGCTCGTATGCCGCAGAGCATCGCCTACACCTGATCGATGCTTCGCTCATGATTGAGCGGCTGAGTGAATTGCCGCCGCTCCTGCTCCCCAAGGTGCTGCCGCGCGCCGCGGTTCGCGAGGCGGCCTAGCGGCGGCGCAGGCCGAGCCAGTCGGCGAAACAATCGAGCGCAGGTGCGACGCGGTGGCCGCGCCGAATCCGGCGCGAGACAACCGTGAGTTTCCGCTGCGCGCGGTCAGCCTTAGGGTCGAGGTGGCCGACGATCTCGGTGCCGGCGAGCACGGGCAGCGCATAGTAGCCGCGCACACGTTTCGCGGGCGGGGTGTAAACCTCCCACGTGTAGTCGAAATCCCAGAGCGCGGTGGTGACGCGGCGATTATAGATAATCGGATCCAGTGGGGCGAGGAGCAGCGGGAGATTTTCCAGTTTCGATGCTTGCGCCGCATGGGCCGAGGTTTTGGCGGGCGCGTCTGCGATTGCGGAAAAAAGAGGGACATCTGCGCGAAGGCAGAAAAGCAGCGGACCATGGCCATCGGTGATGGCGACGGGCTGCACGAGGTCTGCAACGAAGCGGAGTTCGTCGCGTTTCAGGGTGACGAGACGGCGTTGGCGGAGCTTGAGAAGCGCGAGCCAGCGCGCGGTCTCGGCCGCGGGAGCGGCCGGCTGGGCGAGCAGGGGTGCGGGCAGGACGCGCTCCGGGAGTTCGTAGCGGCGGCGGTTGTTGAAGCGTTGTGCGATTAGGAGACGGCCGTGGAAAAAGAGTTTTTGCAGCGTGCTCTTCACGAGCGAGGCGGCGCCCCAGACTGGGCGGTGGGCGCGGCGATCGTCCTCGAAGTCCTCGGAGCCCATGGGGCCACGCGCGGCGATTTCGGCGAGGAGGCGCGGGACGAGTTCACGCTCGCGGGGCGTGAGGCGGCCGGACCACGCGCTGGTGGTTCTGGTGCGGGCGCGCATGGCGGCCTGCAGGTGCGGCTAGGCGTCGAAGGGCAGGGCGACGAGGATGCCGGTGTCGGGCAGATGATGCTCAAAGGCCCGGCGTCGCCGGCAGCGGTTGCGCTTCGTCGCCGTGCAGGTGCCGCATGAGATCGCCCTCGCGGTAGCCGCCGACGCGGTTGCGCAAGATGAGGTCATGCATGCGCCCGCATCGATGTATTGCCCATCTATCAGATCGAAATACGCGCAAAACGCAGCCTCGCTTCAGCCCACTGGTGGGCCCTGAAAGGCGGGGTGAGGATGAACCCAAAGACCATCGGTGAGCACCTCAAGAAGCGCCGCCTAACACTTGGCTGGGGGCAGCAACAAGTCGCTGAAGCGACGGGCTATACTTGGCTGAGCGTGAGCAACTGGGAACGTGGCGTCTACCGTTCCACCAAACAAGCCATGCTCCCGATCATCGCCTTCCTCGGCTACGATCCGCGCGTCGAAAAACATGAAGTCAATACATGACTCATGTGTTGCCCTTCTGCCGCGCCGCCCCGGCGTCGGACCAGTGGGTGTCAACTTGGTTTTTCGTCTCAGAATTCTTAGGGACTTCCAGCGCCGATCGGCCGTGTTCATAGGCAGGAAATGGTGGCCGAGAGTCGCTGTTTCTAAACCCTCCCCGCACATGGGATGAACCCCCTCGTATCACAGTCGCACGCTGCGCTGTCCCCATAACGGTGCCTTTTGGAACGCGACGAATTGGTGCAACCGCGGCTAGAGGTTGCGAGGACCACAGCGGTCCGATTCCGTTTGAATCCGTTAACCTCCCCTTAAACCCCTCCCGAATCCGATCCCCCTGAAAATCCTGCTTCCTATCAGTAGATCACGTCCCGTCCGACCTGTTTCGAGGCTCGCCACCGATCGAGCGAACTTGCAAATGTTCGACGAACCGATCCCACCGGTTTCCCGCCAACTTTGTTCCAGTTGTTCAACCCACCCATGAAGACATCCCTGAAAATGAAACCGTCCGTCCTTGCCACGGTGCGTTCCTCCTTCGCGCTGGCCGGCCTCTTGGCCACCATCGCCCTGACCGCCGCGGAAAAACCGGATTACAAGACCATCGCCGAACGCATCGTCGGCCAAAGTGTCAACGTGAAGGAAGGCGATCGCGTAGTCCTGCGCGGTGATGTGCGCGATCTCGATCTGCTTGAGGAATTGAGTTTCGCCGTCTGGCGACGCGGCGCCGAGCCGCTGCAACTGGTCCAGCGCGAAAAGAGCGGCCGCCGCTACTTCAACGAAGTGCCCGCGGCCCGCGATGGGGCGCCGCTCGGGTTCAGCCTGAAGCTCGCCGAGCTCGAGACCGTGGAAATCAGCATCAACGGCGCGGAAGCCCCGGGACTTCTGACTGATGTCGCGCCCGCGCGCGTGGCCGCCACCACGAAGCGCGGCAACGACGCCGCGAACGCCCGGCTGAAGCGTGGGGTGCGGCTCGTGGACATCGGTAACGGGCTCTATCCGACCGAAGCCACGGCGAAGAACTATGGTCTCACCAAGGACCAGCTCGCCACGCTGTTTTGGAACGGCATCAACGTCGACTATACCAAACTCCAGGCCACGGGTGCGGCGGTGCAGTCCGTCTTCAAGAAGGGCAAGGTCGCGCGCCTCACGCACCCGAACGGCACCGATCTCACGATGCGTATTGAAGGCCGCGAAGTCGGCGTCAGCGACGGCGTGATTTCCGCCGAGGACATCGCCAAGGGGCCGCCCCACACACAGGTGTGGCTTCCCGCCGGTGAAGTCTACGTGGTGCCGGTCATCGGCAGCGTCGAGGGCAAGATCGTGATCGACCGCGTGCCCTTCGAAGGCGACGAGCTCGTTGGCGTCACCCTCACGGCCAAGGGCGGCAAGCTGGTCGCGCACACCGCGAAAGCGGGCGCGGGTTACGAACGCTGGAAGGCGCTCTACGCCGCCGCACCGGCCGCGAAGAACGATTTCGCCTACCTCGATGTGGGCATCAACCCAAACGTGACGGTTCCCGCTGGCAGCAAATTGAACACCTGGGTTCCGGCCGGGACCGTGAGCGTCGGCTTCGGCTCCAACGTCTGGGCCGGCGGCACCAACACCGAATCGTGGGGCTTCGCCGCCTCGTTGAACGGCTGCACGTTGACCATCGACGGCAAGACCGTCGTGGACGCGGGCAAGCTGAAGACGCCGTAATTCACGGCGCGGGCGTTCGCACGTTTCGCGGTCATCGGACGTCACGCCCGATGGCCGCGAAACGAGCCGATGATCCTAACGCGAAGCCGCGAAAGACACGAAGGCAGGAGATTGAGATCCCCCGTTTTCTTCGGGCCCTTCGCGGCTTCGCGTGAGCCCCGGTTTCTGCCGAGCAAGACCGGACGATCAGCGGACGCCCGAGGACTTCTTGGCCGAATACCGCACGTGGGCGAGGTCCTTGAAATGTTCGTCCTGTGTCCAGAGCGTCGCCCCATGACGCAATGCGGTGGCGTAGATCAGGCTGTCGGCCAGCGGGAGGGAATAACGCGCCACCGCCAGACCCCATAGGGGCGCTCCCCTCCGCCACCGACCTCGCCCGACGTCAGGGGCCGAGATACAAGATGAGGCTCTTCAAACCCCTCGCGGTTCCGATCCCCCTGAAAATCTAGTTTCCTTTCCGCTGCTCCCGGTTGGCCGGCGGAAGGTCGGACTCGATTTCCGCGCGTTTCTAAAATGAACGGCCTCGAAACACAAGGGGCACACTTAGTTCGAAGCTCGCGACAAAACCCCGCCAGCCCGAATTCCCGTAAACTCGCCATTTGATATTGCCGCCCGACCGTTGACGAACACATGCACCATGCCTTCGGCGAGAGCGTGGGGCTTTTCATAGGTAGCGGTGTCGCGCAGCTTCGCTGCATCGAACACGACGAGGTCGGCAAACGCGCCTACTCGAACAACGCCGCGGTCGCGCAGATGCAGCACTTTGGCCGGTTGACCGCTCATCGATTCGATTGCGCGTTCAAGCGAAATGATTTTTCGGTCGAGAGCGAAAACACGCAATTTGCGGGCAAATGCTCCATAGCTTCGGGGGTGGGCTTCCGCTAGCCCAAATCCATCCGACCCGGTCATGGTCCAGGGCTGGCGCATGAAACTCACCACGTCTTCATCGCGCATGCTGAATGAAATGGCCACAGGATCGGCGGCACGGAGCAGTTCGATGGCGAGATCGGCCGGTTCCATGCCTCGTTGGCGTGCGATTTCATCAAGGTGTCGGCCTTCCAGCGACCGGTCGGGTGAAAAACGCGCGATGACGAAGGACGCAGGACCTGAGCGACTCTCGATCTTGGCGACCATTTCAGTGCGGATTCTCTGCCGCGTCTGCGGCTCGCCCAACCGGGCACGCATTTGCTCCGGGCCGCCGGCTTGCGCCCATCCGGGCAGAAGCATGGCCGAGAGCAATGTCGCGCTGGCTTCGTAAGGATACTGGTCCGCCCAAACCGAGACGCCCGCAGCGCGCGCAGCTTCGATGTGGGCGATCGCCTCGCGTGAGCGACCCCAAGTCTTAGGGCCGCCGGCTTTGATATGGGTGACGACTCCCGTGAGTTTAGCTTCGCGCGCAATTCGGATAAGTTCGTCGACCGCCGGGATCCATCCGGTCGTCGCATCGCTCTCATCACGGATGTGGCTGTGATAGAAACCACCGTATTCCGAGGCAACTTTGGCCAGCGCGATCAATTCGTCGGTTTGAGCAAAGTTGGCCGGCGGGTAGGTTAGTCCGGTGGACAGGCCAAAGGCACCGTCGCGAGCAAACGCCGTTCGAACAAGCTCCCGCATTCGGTCGAGTTGGGTTGCGTCGGGTGCACGATCTACGAACGCAAGCACGGCAATGCGCACGGCCCTATGGCCGATCATCGGGGCGGCGTTCAAACCGGGACCTGCTTTCTCCATCAGATCGCGTTGGCTCGCCAGGTCGACGACGCCCCAGCCATCGGCGTTGATGAACGCGGTTGTCACGCCCTGTGCGAGCATCGGTTCGCATCCCGCCAGGTCCGGCCGCAGGAGTTCATGATCGCCGAGATGGGAATGCAGGTCGATCAACCCGGGCGCGACAATGAGCCTGTGTGCGTCGATTTCGGTTCTCGCTCTGGCGCTGCCAAGATCCCCAAACGCTACTATCCGGTCGCTCTTGATCCCGATGTCAGCGCGCTGTGGTGGGGCACCGGTCCCGTCGATCACTTGCGCGCCTCTCACAATGGTGTCGTAGTCGGCTTCGCTGGCGCCAAAGAGGCTGACCGAAAGCAACTGCAGCGAAATGCATGTTCCGATCCAGCGAAGGTTGGTCATAGGAGAAAAGCTGGCGACCCGAGTTTGGCAGCAACGGCCTCATCTCACGGTGGGCCTCGATGGCTGGCGATCACTTTGTTCCCAGTCGGCTTCTCCAATGGCGACGCCAATTTTCTGCTGTGCCAGAAACCAACGATTCTGCAACAGGTCGCCACGTCACGGTGACCCCAGATGGTGGTCATCGTAGCGTTGGCCAAGGCGCGCGAATGCCTTCGGATCATGCCCGACAATCACGGCCTCCATACAATCGGCAATGGCGGCCTGCCACGCATCGTTCTCCCCCATTCGCTGCTCAGCGCGGCGCTGGTTCAACGCGGCGCGATCGCCATGCTGCCTTCCTATCGTCTGCCATCGAAACGCGCGAAAGGCCTCACGGACGGCCGCAGCATCTTCTGCTCCCTCCAATACCTCCGCGTAGGTGACAGGCGACACCCAAAGGTCGGCACTGGCATTCCGCGCAATCCAAGCGTGGGTTGGGCCGCGCCGGTTGGCGGCCGCCTCGTTGAATAGATCGATGACAAAAGAGGAGTCGAGCAGACAGCGCTTCATTTGCGTGGCGAAATCCGCAGTCGCTCGTCACCCGCATGTCGCTCGGCCCACGAGAGCAAGTCAGCTCCGGTGACGATTTCTTCGTCGCGAATCAGCTTCCGCACAAAAGTGGCTTTTTTCATCCCCGCGCGCTTTGACCGCTTGGCGAGGATTCCTTGCTCTTCTTTGCTCAAACGAACGGTAAGGATAGCAGGCATAGTATTTCTTTTGTATGTCAGTCTTGGGACCTGTCAACCAGGCTTCGTCGCAAACTGAGGAATCCTACATGATCAGTCTTGAGGCCCCATCGGGAGCCTTTTTCTCGCGCCATACTTTTTGGAAACGCAACCACCTCGCAAAACTTCGCCGACGAGTCACGCAATCGGCCTTGTCACGCGACGTATTGATCTTCGGATGACGTCGAAACCGGTGTTATTTGGCGCGAGCCAATTCCGCGCAAACGATGCGGAATGTTTTCAATCGGCGAGCAGCGCCTCGGGAAGATGAATCCGAGCAAAGACGAGACGGCGGTCGCGCATTATGGGAAGCTGTTGGGTTGTGACTGGATCCGAGCCCCCTGAAGATCGAGTTTCCTCCCAATAATTGTTTGGCGATTTCATTGTGCGTATTTGTCGGAGTGGATCGCCCGTAGGGCGAAAATGCACAGCACGACACCCGGAAGGAGGAGGGCCAACAGCCGGGAGGTCTCCCGGGCCCATGTCATCTCGTCCAAAGGGGCTAGGCGCTGAGAAAAACTAATACTAATACCAACGGCTGGTGAAAATTTGACTTTTGAGGGTGGCGTCGGGACCTCCGGCCCGACGGTTTTAGTCTGCGGTTCACCCGTGGCCGGGCCCGGAGGTCCCGACCCCACCTCGATCCAACTAAAGTCCAGAAATCATGCGACGTTGGTATAATACGAACAGGAGCAGGAGCTCCCACCCGATCAGCGAATTTCGATTCTTCATGGGTGGTCGGGATGGTATTCCGAACTCGGAAGTATTCGCCACCGCTACGCTCCGCCATTCGCGAGAATTCGGCGGGGCGGCATTTTGAAAAAACGCGGCTTGGTGCCGAACGCTCTGAAAATGCCCGTTTCGGCCTGATGGTCTAAACTCGGTGGAGAATCTCAGCAAACCAGAGACTGGAAATCCGAAAAATCCGCCCTGAGGCCTCCCTTCCTGCCCTTGCAAATCACACTGACCGCGTCGTGCGAATGGAGAGACTCTAGGTGCGAACAGGCCACTTGGAAGTCGAGGATGCGCTTGTCGGCGGCGAGTTCGTGGTGCAGGAGCCGGGCGGCATCCTCCACGAATTTGATGTAGGTGCCGTTGAGCTCAGCGAAGGCCTGCTCGTCTTCGCGCTTCACCATGACTTGCGTCTCGGTTTTGAGCGCGTTGGCGCAGTGCCGCTGCAAGTCTTCAATCGTGAGGGTGCGTTTATCAGCGAGCACGACCCGCACGCGCGCCTTCGAGCGCTGCGCGTGCGGGGTGGCGTAAGCCCCGCGCGTGCTCCGGGCATGTTCGGACAATTCGGCGCTGCAGGGGCAGGTCGAAGAGTAGACAAAGTCAAACTCTACAATCCGGCTGAATTTTCCTGCGCGATCCAGCGTCGCTTCGAAGGCGACCCGGTAATATTGCCATCCGGCGAGCCCGCTCCGCAGGCTGCGTTGCAACATCGGAAAGGAGAACGACAAATTGATCCGCGCCTCAAAGGCGCCGATCTGGCGTTGGTATTTAGCCAGCAACCGCCGCAGCACCTCAAAAGAGAATACCTCGTCGGCGTGCTCGTAAAACGAGCGCATGATGCGACCCATGTTGATGCCCTTGAGCCCGGCTTCGAGCGAGACGGTGCCGGTCACGCTGGTCTCAAGGATGTGGATTTTTCCGCCGCGCGCGCGGAACTTAAGCGGCAGGCGAAAGTTGGCGCAACCGACCTGTTGGATGGGCACGTGAGAGCCCTCCGCGGCGTTTACCGCATCCATCATGTCGGGCAAGGTGGCGCGATAAGCCGCAGTGGACTTAAAGCGCGCGTCGAACGAGCGATCGATCAGCGGCGCGCGACCGCCGGGCGTATCGTGCAAATACATGGATTTCTTGGTCATATCGGTTTTGGGTTGGAGGAGTCTGGCCAGGTGGTTGGGCTGAGAACCGTCGCTCCGGACTTCCGGAGTGAGCCGGCCGGTAGAGTTCAATCGACGAGCGGCCCGTGGTATTCCGCAAAGTTTCGCGGCGTTTCGAACAGCCGGACACAGTAGAGGCGGGCCGGCCTGAGCCGGGGGGCGAGTTCGTGCCAGAATGCGATTACGAGGTTTTCCGTCGTGGGAATGATCCCGCGCAGAAAAAGGACTTCCTGATTCAAGTTCCGATGGTCGCAGCGGTCGACCACGGCCTCGCGCAAAATATCTTTCAATTTACCGAGGTCGATCAGGTAACCGGTCTCCGGATCCGGAGTGCCGCGGACCGAGACCTCAAGGATGTAATTGTGTCCATGCCAGTGCGGGTTCGAGCAGAGACCATATTGTTGAACGTTCCATCGATGGCTCTTGCTCGGATTAAACAGCCGATGAGCCGAATTGAAGTGCACCTGCCGCGTGACGGTGACAACGCCCGGCTGGACACGGGGCGCGAGTGGATTGAGGGGAGCGGATTTGTTAGACACGGCTTTGGGCGGACGGAGGAGGAAAGGAAGGCGATCGTATTGGCGCGGGTTGTGGCGGGAAAACTCCGACGAATCGAGTTGGGTTTGTGTTACGAACGTAGATACCGCGCGGATGCTGCGACCAAATTGATATTTCCAATCTGTGGCGCTGGGCGCTTTTCGCTGGAGATCGTTTCGCAGTCGTGGGACGGCGCCGGAGTGCTTGGGCGAATGCGATCGGGACAAGCGTCTGCCGCGCCGCTGGTTCTCCGGCACTCGGCCCGCGCCCGGAGCACGCCGACCCAGTCCGGCGACGAGATTCCTGAGCGGAAACTCGCGGCTTGCGGCCACCGACGACGCGGCGTGTCCTAGCCTCAGCTCGGCCGACGAGGTCGAGCTTTCTCGCCAAAACGCCATGCACTATATCCTCATTTTCTTACAGCTGACCGTGGCACTGGGAATTCTGAATGTCTGGCTGCTGCGCTCGGGCCAGGCGACGCCGTTTCGCGGCGGTGACGCGAAGACCCTCCGCGAGGAATTCGCCGCCTACGGGTTGCCCTTTTGGTTCATGGGTGTGATCGGCGTGCTCAAGGTAGGGCTGGCCCTCTCCCTCCTGGCCGCCCTTTGGTTGCACCGCGTGTCGCAGCCGGCTGCCATCGGCCTCGGATTGCTCATGCTGGGCGCGTTCGTCATGCATCTCAAAGTTAAAGACCCGCTCAAGAAGGCACTGCCTTCCATCGCCGTGTTCGCGATGTGCTCCGCCATCGCGCTGCTGTAGGCAGCCGGTAGTTCAGAACGCCGCCAGACACAGGTAGGCATTCAGCGCCAAATAGAACAGTGCTGGCAGCGTCCGGGGCAGGGTATCTTCGATTCTAACGCGGACGCCGACGGCGACCACCATCATGAGAGCCAGCCCGCCCGACGCGACGCGTCCGATCCACGGCAGGTCCATGCCCGCGAGCAAGCCGAATGCCGCGCCCAGTTGCAGTGCCCCGACCAGTGTGCGCTGTGGGCCAAGTCCGTAGCGGTCGAACTCCCCCTTGAAGCCGGTGAGGAAAAAGCAGGCTGAGCCGTAGCCGAGAAACGAAAGGGCGGAGAAAAGGATCAGGGCGAGGTTCACAGGGGGCAATTAGCGTATCACGACGACGGCGGATACCTAATGCCGGTCGCAAAAATCTGGGTGCCGAAAAACTTGCGCGCTGGTCTCGGTCCGCTCCTGGTCACCCCGCCTCGGGCAGTTGCAGTGCCGCCACCAGAGCGTAACAGGGGTTCAAGGACGTGCCGGCGCCGAGAACGCGTTTAGTCGGACTGCATTCGGCTGAACCAGAAAACTCATTCGTCCAGATTTTTCATCGCCTGGAGGGCTGCGTAGAAGGCGATCCCGAAAAGAACCATGATGAGCGAGGCAAAATAGGGAATTAGTTCATTCATTTTTGGCGCCCCCGATCAGCTTGAGATAGATGCCAAACCCGAGAATTGAGGGCACCCAGATTCCCACAAAAATGGCCTCCAGCTTGTAGCCTTGGAAATAGACGATTTCCGAGAAAACGAGTGAAAGGAATGCTGCAATGAACAGCAATTTGTCAGTCAGCGAAAATTTTTTGAACATAGTGGATTTTTTCCTGCGGAGAGTGGAGTCGGTGGCTGGAGATTCTTGTGACTTCGGGTAGGCCTCTGAGTCGGTCGCGCAAGGGGAGCCGCATTCCGCATCTGTCAAATTGCATTCACGCTAAGTTTAAATGCATCCGCTCTAAACTTCCGCGCGTTGCAAAGCGGATTCCAGCTCAAGTCTTGGTCTGGTTTCGCTTAAACAACCAAAACAATTGTTCTCATGAAGCTTCGCTCCCTGTTCGTCACCCTTGCTCTCTGCACCGGTCTGGTCTCCGCGGTCTCGGCTAAGACGCTGGTAGAAATTGCCATCGGCTCGCCTGATCACACCACACTCGTCGCCGCCGTCAAAGCCGCCGGACTCGTCGAGACCTTGAGCAGCGCCGGCCCTTTTACCGTTTTCGCGCCGACCAACGCCGCCTTCGCCAAACTCCCCGCCGGCACGGTGGAATCGCTCTTGCTGCCTGAAAACAAGGCCAAGCTCGTTGCGATTCTCACCTATCACGTCGTTCCAGCCAAGGTCATGGCCGCGCAAGTGAAGACTGGAGAAGCGCCGTCCGTGAATGGCAAGAAGCTGAACCTGAAGGCCGACGCCTCCGGTGTGATGGTCAACGATGCTGCGGTCGTCGCCGCTGATTTGGTCGGCAGCAATGGCGTCATCCACGTGGTGGATACCGTCATTCTCCCTTAATTAAGCGCTTCGTTGGCTCAATTATTCTCTTCCTCGGATTTGCCCGGGATGGCGAGGTGTTCTGGCGGCCTAGCCAAATGATCATTTTGCCATCCCGGTTTCATTTTGGCGCGATGCGCCCCTTTTCAGACCGATTTCAGAATGAGAACTTATTTGCTCCTCATCGCCCTGGCTTCGTCCGCCTTGGCCACTGAAAAAGCGTTTCCGCCGTCGCCGACGGGCTCTCCGGAATTGAAGACTTTACCTGCTGGCCTGCTGCTCCAAGCCTCGGTGGCGGAAATTATTTTGAGCAATCGAACCGGCTTTTTCGTCCGCTGTTCAGATATAATTCCTCGCACGAGATTGCCATGACGACTCCGGTGGAAGCTAAGATAGAGGGTGCGGCGATGTCCTTTTGGGTGGCCGAGAGCCAGCGGGCCAAGGTAACAGCGAGCACGGCGGCGGTCGAGGTGGTCGAGGTTCCGCCGCGTTGGGTGGCGAGTCTCGGCGGCCGTGGCAGCTACGCGGCGGGCAATTTCGCGAAGACACGCGACCGGCTCCTCGCATGGCTCGGACAGCGCAACGACGTCGAAGCGGCGGGCTTGGCCTCTGCCGTTTATTGGAACGGGCCGTTCACGCCCGGATTCCTCAAGCGTTTTGAGGTTCACATCCCGGTGCGCGCAGCGAGCCTGCGGCCCAGCCCGTAGCCGACAACCATGCTCAATCGCGCTCATCGCCCGCAAGTATGACGACGGCACCCGGTTGGTTTGCTTCGTCTGGCCCACAGAATTTGGTTACACCGACCGAGCTCCAGCGGTGCAATCTTCGGCACCGTCCGGCCGGCCCAGTGGTCGGTCGCCAGCGATGGAATCAGTTGCTTTTTGCTCACTGGAAAATCGATCCGGCCAGTGTGCAGGCCACTTTGCCGCGTGGACTCTACGTTGATACGTTTGGCGGCGCATCGTATCTTGGAATCGTGCCCTTTGCGATGGAGCGTGTTCGCCCCGCGTGGTTTCCGCCCCTCCCTTGGGTGTCTTGGTTTCTCGAGCTCAATGTTCGCACTTACGTCCATGATGCGAACGGGCGTCCCGGCGTTTGGTTCTACTCTTTGGATTGCAACCGGGCACTCGCGGTCGGGATCGCGCGCCGCTTTTTTCATTTGCCCTACTTCCGAGCGCGCATGGCGGCCTCCCTATGCGAAGGGGAAATCCGCTATGAGTGCCGCCGCCGCGCCGAAACCGCGGGAACCTGCCGCTACGCCTGGACCCCGGGGGCGAGGTCCGCGCCGACCCCTCCGGGCACGCTCGAATTTTTCCTGGTTGAACGGTATCTGCTTTTTGCAGCTGACCCGGCGGGCCGACTCTATTCCGGCCGCGTGCACCATGCACCCTATCGCGTCAACTCGCCGACCGTTTCCGAGTATTCGACCGAGCCGGCGCGGCTGGCCGGATTCCGTTTGGACGGTGAACCGGCGTCCATGCTAGCCGCGCAGCCCGTCGATGTAACCATTTTTCCCCTCGTTCCGGCCACTCAATCTCCGTCATGAACACACTTCCTAATGATTCGCCTGTCTGGCTCATCACCGGGTGTTCGACCGGGCTCGGTCGGGCGCTCGCCGTGCGTGTGCTAGCGCGGGGGCATCGTCTCATCGCCACCGCCCGCCAGCCGGAAACGCTCGCCGAATTGGTCGCCGTGGATCCAAGCCGGTGTCAGGCGCTCGCACTTGACGTCGCTGACGCGCCCCAGGTCGCGGCCGTGGTTGCTGAGGCAGCGGCGGTTTTTGGTCGGCTGGACGTGGTGGTGAACAACGCCGGCTACGGCTTGGTCGGCGCCGTGGAGGAATACGATGAAGCCCAAATCGCGCGCAATTTTGAGACGAACTTTTTCGGCGCGCTGCGGGTGATTCGCGCTGCCCTGCCGATCTTGCGCGCCCAGCGGCGCGGACATTTCGTGAACGTCAGTGCTGCGGCCGTCATCGCCAACTATCCCGGCTTTTCGATTTATGGCGCAACCAAGTGGGCGCTCGAGGGCGTCTCGGAATCACTCGCCGCGGAAGTCCGCCCCTTGGGGTTGAAGGTGACGATTGTGCAACCCGGCCCCTTCCGCACTGATTTTGTCTCGCGGTCGCTCGAACGCGCGACCGGGCATATCCCCGACTACGATCCGTCGAGCGGGAAGTTCCGGCGCTTCCTCGAAACGATGAACGGTCGGCAGCCCGGCGATCCCACCAAGGCCGCCGACGCCATTATTGACGCGGTGGCAGCGGAGAATCCGCCGCTGCGTCTCGTGCTCGGCAAATACGCCATCGACAAGGCCCGCCGGAAGCTCGCGGCGGCGGCACGGGAGCCCGACATGGGCAGCGCCGCCGGCTTGGCGACCGATTTTTCTGCGGACGGCGAAGCAGGGGCGACGCGATGATCGTAGGGAAAACGACGCGTTCATTGGTGTTGGTGCTCGGGGATCAACTCGACGCGGCGGCGTCGGCGCTCGACGGCTTTGATCCGACGCGAGACGTGATCTGGATGGCGGAGGTGGCGGACGAATCGGAGCACGTCTGGACGAGCAAACCGCGGATCGCGGTGTTCTTGGCGGCGATGCGGCACTTTCGCGACGCGCAAAAAAAACGGGGGCGGCGCGTCAATTACACGGAACTCGACGCGGCCGGGAACACGCAGACGCTAGCGGCGGAGCTGGCGCGGGCGGTGGCTGAATTGAAGCCGGAGAGGTTGATCATGACGGAGGCGGGCGAATGGCGCGTGCAGGAAATGATCACTGCGGCGGCGAAGACGGCGAATCTGCCGCTGGAGGTGCGGGACGACCGGCACTTTTTTCAGACGCGGGCGGATTTCGCCGCGCACGCCGCCGGCCGGAAAATCTTGCGGATGGAATTTTTCTACCGCGAGGTGCGGCGCAAGCACCGCGTGTTGCTCGACAACCAAGGGGAGCCCGAGGGCGGGCAGTGGAATTACGACCACGACAATCGTGGCAGTTTCAAGCAAGGCGGGCCGAAGGCGGAGAAGCTGCGCGCGCCAGCCCTGACCAAGCCCGATGCGATCACGCGGGCGGTGCTCGCGCTGGTGGCGAAGCGTTTCGCCGGCCATCCGGGAGAGCTTGAAGAGTTCGCGTGGCCCGTGACGCCGGAGGATGCGCGGGCGACTCTGCGGGATTTTATCGAGCAGCGCCTGCCGAACTTCGGGCAATTTCAAGATGCGATGTGGACGGAAGAGCCGTGGCTGTTTCATTCCCGGATCTCGGCGGCGATGAATTTGAAATTACTCAGCCCGCGAGAAGTCGTGGCAGCGGCGGAGCAGGCGTATCGCGAGGGGAAGGTGCACCTCGCCAGTGCGGAGGGATTTATCCGCCAGATCCTCGGCTGGCGGGAGTATGTGCGCGGAATCTATTGGCACCACATGCCGCGCTACCTCGGCCTGAACGCGTTGGGGGCGAGGGAGAACTTGCCGGAGTTTTATTGGACCGGAAAGTGCGAGATGAACTGTCTGCGGCAGAGCATTGGGCAGACCTTGGAACACGGCTACGCGCATCATATCCAGCGGCTGATGGTGACGGGGCTGTATGTGCTGCTGCTCGGGGTCGAGCCCCAGAAAGTCCATGCATGGTATCTGGCGGTCTACGTGGATGCAGTCGAGTGGGTGGAGCTGCCGAACACGCTCGGGATGTCGCAGTATGGTGACGGCGGCATCATGGCCTCGAAGCCGTATGCGGCGACGGGCAAGTATATCGACCGGATGAGCAATTACTGTGCGGGATGTCGGTTTGATCCGGGGAAGTCGGTGGGCGAGGATGCCTGCCCGTTTACGACGCTGTATTGGGATTTCCTGCTGCGGCACGAGCCGTTGCTGGCGAAGAATCAGCGGATGGCGTTACAGGTTAAAAATATTGCCCGACTCAAGCCGGCGGATCGCACGGCGATCCAAGCGCGGGCGGCGGAAATCAAGAAAAACGGCGGTGCGCCGACGGCGGCGGGTGGACTTTTGGCGCTTTGAGAGCGAGGAGTTGAACGATGCCGAAGATGCGCAAAAAATCCGATCTCCCGACAAGGCCGTGCGCGGTGTGCGGACGACCTTTTACGTGGCGGAAGAAATGGGCGAAGGTTTGGGACGAAGTGAAGTTTTGCTCGGATGCGTGCCGGATGCGGAAACAAGGAGGCGCCCGTGGCTGACGAAGTTTTCAAGCGGAGCGTGCGGATTGCGCGGCCGGCGGCGGAGGTGTTTGCCTGGCACGAGCGGCCGGGGGCGTTCGGGCGGTTGTGTCCACCGTGGGAGCGCGTGGAGGTGACGCGGCACGTGGGAGGGATTCGCGACGGGGCGCGGGTTTCGCTGCGCACCAAGGTCGGACCGGTGTGGGCCAAGTGGGAAATCGAGCACCGGGATTACGTCGCGGGGCGGCAGTTTCGGGACGTGCTCCTGAGCGGGCCATTTGCCAAATGGGAACACCTGCACCGGGTCGAGCCAGACGGGGAGGCCGCATGTGTGTTGACGGATGAAATTCACTACCGGCTCCCGCTTGGGGTGCTCGGGCGCTGGGGCGGCGCGGCGTTTACCCGGGCGCAACTGCAACGGATGTTTGCGTATCGGCACGCGGTGACCAAAACGGATTTGGAAAACGCGGCACCCGGATCGCCGAAGTGCGTGTTGATTTCAGGGGCGTCAGGATTGGTGGGGCGGGCGCTGCGGGCTTTTTTGGAAACGCAGGGACACACGGTGCGGACGCTGGTGCGACGGACGGCGCAAAACGACGGTGAGTTTCAATGGGACCCGGCGGCGGGGACGATAGCGGCGGCGGCCTTGGTCGGGGTCGATGCGGTGATCCATCTCGGCGGGGAAAACGTGGCGGGTGGGCGTTGGACCGCGGCGCGAAAGACTGCGATCCGGTCGAGCCGCGTCGACGGGACGCGGACCCTGGCCAAGGGGATCGCGGCGCGGCCCGTGGGCGGAAGGCCAGAAGGTTTTGTGAGTGCGGCGGCAGTGGGCTTTTATGGCCCGCGGGGCGATTCCCTGTTGGGGGAAGACGTCGGCGCGGGGACAGGCTTTCTGGTCGACGTGTGTGTGGCGTGGGAAGGAGAACTGGCGGCGGTCGAGGCGCTGGGGGTGAGGACGGTGGTCCTGCGGACCGGCGTGGTGTTGTCGCCCGCGGGTGGGGCGCTCGCGAAGATGCTGCCGGCGTTTCTGGTCGGCGCGGGCGGGCGGCTGGGCTCGGGGCGGCAGTGGATGAGTTGGATCACGCCGGACGATTTGGGCGCGATGTATCTGCGCGCCATGCTCGATCAGACGTGGCGCGGAGCGTTCAACGCGGTGGCGCCGGCCGCGGTGACGAACGCGGAATTCACCGCGACACTGGCGCGCGTGCTGCGGCGTCCAGCGATTCTGCCGGTGCCGGCCGCCGGGTTGAAACTGATTTTTGGGGAGATGGCGGAGGAGACATTGCTGGCGAGCACGCGGGCGGTGCCGGATCGGGCGACGCAGGCGGGGTTCACTTGGCGACACGCAGAGCTGGAATCGGCGTTGCGCCACGTGTTGGGACGGAAAGGCTGACGCAAGATGAATGAAACGATTGCCGTGGTGGGTGCGGGTATTGCCGGGCTGTTGCTCGCGCGGGAGCTGAAGGCGCGGGGCGAGGACGTGCTAGTGCTGGAAAAAAGCCGGGGACTGGGCGGACGCCTCGCGACGAAACGGGTGGAGGCGGCGGTGTTTGATTCGGGCGCGCAGTATTTCACGGCGAAGTCGGCGCGTTTCGCGGGGCTGGTGGCCGAGTGGGCGGCGCACGGCGTGGTGGCGCCATGGCCGGGCGCATCGGCGCACCGCTGGATCGCCCGGCCAAGCATGAATGCGCTGGGAAAATATTTGGCGGAAGGTCTCGACGTGCGACGCGAATCGAAGGTCGTCAAGGTGCAGCGAGCGGCTGGCGGGTGGGAGTTGATGATCGAAAACCAGTCCGCGATGCGAGCGGGACGTTTGGTGCTGACGGCTCCGATGCCGCAATCGTTGGCGTTGCTGCAGACCGGCGGCGTGGGCTTGCCGGACAAGCTGGCGGGCGTTTTGGCGGCGCTGACCTATCACCCCTGCCTGGCGTTGCTGTTGACGCTGGAAGGACCAAGCGCGGTGCCGGCCGAAGGCGTGGCGCTGGCCGCCGGGCCGGTGCGGTGGATCGCGGACAATTCCAAAAAAGGAATTTCGCCGGGAGTGGCGGCGGCGGTGACGGTGCATTTGAGTCCGGCGTTTTCGGCGGAGCACTACGCGAAGACGGAGACGGAGTTAGCGGCATTGGTTGTGCCCGCGATTGCGAGCAGCCTGGGTGCGCCGGTGTCGAAAGTGACGCTGCAGCGCTGGAAATTCAGTGAGCCGGCGGCGACGCATGTAGAGTCCTGCGTGTGGTTGCCCGAACTAGGCCTGGGCATGGCGGGCGACGCATTGGGTGGTCCGCGGGTGGAAGCCGCGGCGCTCTCGGGATTGGCCTTGGCGGAGCGAATGGCGACAAAGGCGGGCGCGGCGCGAGCTAAAAGTCCCGCCGCCCAAGTGCAGGAAGTCGCCAGCGGTGCTTGATTTACCTTCCGTGCCTGAAACGGGTGCTCCGCTTTCGGCCGATCGTCCGGGCGTTATTCCGAATCGGACCCGATTCGGAATATTGAAACGAAAGCGGTCTCGCGTCACGGCAGCTTCGATACCGCCCGAAACAGGTAAAGCTATACCGGATTGGCGCGGATTTCCTGTGCCAACACCAACCGGATTTGGGACAATGGAATTCGGGGGCCTGCATTTCGTAGGGGGTTCATCCCGATCGGTGGGGGCACAGCCGAATTTGCCTGTGGAAAAGAAAAAGCGGCCGAACAAATCGACCGCTGTGGGGTAGGGCGCCTACTGGTCTGATTCAGGCATCTGCGATGACAGCCGCTTGAAGATCAATGGGTGCGCTTCATCGGCGAGCCCTTGCCACCAAGGGCAGGTCGTCTCGGCCGAAACTGTTGGCGTCGTGAAAGTGCTTCTCCTCATCCAAGTAACTGCGCGAGCAGGTCACGTTGTAGAACTTCCGCTCCTCGGCCTTGTTCTCCCCCACCGCAGCCTTGATGCGACCGAGCCGAAAAGTGGTGATCGGTCGAGGCCGGGCGAGTGCTTCTGGTTTACCTGCGGTAGCTTCCTCAGAGGGCGTCGAAAAAGGGTCTGTCTGCGTAAGGCGTCTGTCTTGCAGACGCCTTCTGCCGCAGGCGAAACCCGTGCCCGGCGTCTGCAAGACAGACGCCCTACATGGCTTTTTCGACGCGCTCTCAGAGCTTCGCGTCATGTTGAGCCTTCCTTTTGAAGGTTAGTGCGCACGGTTCACGTGCCCTCCCTGTTGTCTGTGTTTGCCCACGCAAGGGCGGAACTTAAGCGACGGGCGTTATCTGTATCTACTATAGCATACCGCTGGTTTTATCGCGCGAAAGTTATCTCCGCGCGCAGGAGTAATAACGTATCCAAAGTATACGGGCACACAATGCATAGCATCAGGTCGGTCGCGCGGAGGCAGACATTGATCGGACCGATTTGGACGTAACCGTGGTGCGACACAGCGGTGGCGATGTCGGGGTGCGGCCGATCGAGGCCGAGAGCGCGGCGCAAGAAGCGTCGGGCGGCAAGACGCGTGACGCAGAGTGGTTCGGGCGGACGCACGAATACGATTCAGCGGGCCGGCGGAGAAAAAACAAGGCCGCGTCGCCCGGAGCGACG
>JANNEY010000135.1:0-7229 GCA_031379235.1 Opitutaceae bacterium
CCTCGAAGATCATCTCGTCGCCGCGGCCCGCCCTTGGTCCACCCCGGCCGCCGTTGCCTCCCTCATCCACACCTGGCTCGCCGATCAAGTAAACTCTGGCGCGCCGGCCTAAAGTGTATTAGCTAGAGGCTTTTGGTATAAGGTCGTTCCCTGCGGCGGGGATTTCGTGGCTGGTGACGCAATTTCCGCTTGCGCCTTCCTTGCGCCGAAGGTCCGCTCGTCTCGCCTGTAGGGGTGTCCTCCGCGGAGGACTGAGATTGCGGTGCGCTCGACCGCTCGACCCTTCGAACCTGGACGGATCATGCCGACGAAGGAAACAGCAGGCGCCGCAGTCGCGCCATTTTGAGAGGCGGGCGGTGCCTCTTCGCGCGGGAGTTCGTTTGGGGGAGCGGGCAGCCGACTACCATGAAACTTCCTCCGCAAAAAATCCTCCCGCCCTCGGCCATCCGTTGGGCGGTCGCCGCTGCGCTTCATGTCACGGCGATCGTGACGCAGGCTCAGCCCGCCTCGCCGCCCTCGTCCTCCGCAGTGGCGGCCGTCAAACTTTCCCCGGTCGTAGTCGCCAGCGACCTTTGGGAATCGCCGCTCGCCCTCATCCCGGCAAGCGTGGCCGTCTTTGACGAAGCCGCACTGCGTGCCGGCGTCGTCCGCCATTTCGCCGATCTCGCGGATCAGATTCCGAATCTCACCTTCACCGGCGCGACGTCGCGGCCGCGGTATTTCCAGATCCGCGGCATTGGCGAAAACTCCCAATACGAGGGCGAGACGCTTGATTCTACGGTCCGCTTTCTCGTCGACGATCTCGACTTCACGGGCCTTGGCACGATCGGCGGCGCGTTTGACGTGCGCCAGATCGAAGTGCTGCGCGGGCCCCAGGCTGGCGCGTTTGGCGCCAATACCGCGGGTGGGGTCGTGCGCCTGCTCACGAATGCGCCGACCCCTTTCTGGACGGGGCAGGTCGAGGCGAATATGGGCGGCGATGCGCTGCGCGCCGGTGGCTTTGCCGTCGGCGGCCCGCTCTCTTCCGCAAAACCGGAGCAACTGATGGCGCGTCTCGCGCTCCACCAGAGCAACAGCGACGGTTTCCGCCGCAACGTCACCCTCAACCGCGCCACGAACGCCCGCGACGAATTTTCCGCGCGCCTCCGCCTCACCGCCAATCCCTCGCCGCTCTGGCGCTGGGATGCGGCGCTGCTCTACGCCGATTTCCACAACGGCTTCGACGAATTCGCGCTGAACAACAACGGCCGTCTCACCTACAGCGATCAGCCGGGCCGCGACGAGCAGCGCTCCCGCGCCGCGAGCCTGCGTGGCACGTTCACGGGTTTTGCCGGTGCCCGCCTCACCAGCGTCACCAGCGCCAGCACCACGCACTCCCGCTACAGTTACGACGACGACTGGACCGCCGCTTCCTACCAAGGATTCAGTGATCTCCGACGCGACCGTGACGTCTTCAGCCAGGAGTTGCGTCTCGATTCTGCGCTCACCCGCGGTGCGCTCGGCCCCATCGATCGCTGGACGCTCGGCGCATTTTTCTCCGAGAACCGCGAGACCGGCACCTACACCGACGAAGATCCCGCCAATCTCCGCGGTCTGCGCACGCGTTACCACGGCGAGAACCGCGCGCTCTTCGCGCAGGCCGCCCATGATTTCTCGACGACTACGCGGCTCACGCTGGGTTTGCGCGCCGAGCGCGTCGCGCTCGACGGCCGCGGCACCAAGACCCGTTTTCGGAAGACCCGCGGCACCTTCGATCCGGTCGCGACCTTTGCGCCGTCGTTCGACGACACGCTCCTCGGGGGCAAGGTCACCCTCGAGCATGATCTCACTGCGCATCACCACGCATTTGTGTCCGTCACGCGTGGTTACAAAGCCGGCGGCATCAATATCGACGCCCGCATCAGCCCGCCCGCCGATCCGCTCACCTACGGCACGGAGACGCTTTGGAACTACGAGGCCGGCCTGCGCGGCCACTGGCTTGATCGGAAACTCACGGGCGAGTTCACCGCCTTCTATCTCACGCGCCGCGACACCCAGGTGCGGGACTCCGCCGGCTTCGGCGGCAACTACCGTTTCTTCACCGCCAATGCCCGCACCGCGCACGTAAGGGGGGTTGAGGCTTCCGCCAGCTACGCGCTCACCCCGGCACTTTCGTTGCACACGACGCTCGCGCAGATGAGTTCCGAACTCGACCGCTTCACCCTCGCCAATGGCAATCGCGGCGGCGGTCGTGCGCTCGCGAACACGCCGGACTACGGCTACACGCTCGGCACGCGCTTCCGCGATCCGTCCGGGTTCTTTGCCAACGCCGATCTCGTCGCGCGCGCGCAACAGTTCGATTCCAACAATCAAAACGAGGCCCGGCGCGCCTTCCGTGTCGTCAACGCGAGCATCGGCTACGCGTGGCGCGCGTGGACGTTTACGCTCTGGTCGAAGAACCTCCTCAACGCCCGCTACGAGAAACGCGTCTTCTTCTTCGGCAACGAGGACCCCGACTACATCGACACGCGCTACGAGACCCGCGCCGACCCGCGCCAGCTCGGCGTGAGCGCGGCGTGGCGGTTCTGAGCTGAGGGCGCTTGATTGCGCTGGGTCCCAATTCTTGTTGGCAACCGCGCACTGCCGTTGCTTGTTTTCTCGCGGCTGGAAGAGAGCCACCGGATCCGCGGAAAGGGTTTAACCCGACTTCACCCCTTCACTATCACGGCTAACCGCACGTTCTTCGTGCCGCCCGTTGCGGATCCGGGCGCCCCCATGGAGAACTCATATGGCTAAGAAACTTCCCGCCCGTCCGAATCTGGATCACCTCCGTCGTCAGGCCAAATCCCTGCTCGCCGCTCTCGCCGCCGGCGATGCTGCGGCCGTCACCACGCTGCGCGAGCATCTCCCGGCCGTGAAAAATCTCCCGGCCGCGCAAATCCTCGCGACGCGCTTCCGCCTCGCCGACGCGCAGTCCGCGATTGCGCGCCAGACCGGATTTGCCGGCTGGCCGCACCTCGCCCGCCACGTCGATCGACTCCGCGCCCTCGAGGGCACCTGGAGTTTCGCCCGCCTCGAAGTCGACGGCCACGCGATGCCCGCCGCCATGCTCACCGCCTCGCGCATCCTCATCGACGGTGATCGCTTCCGCACCGAATCGCCGGAGGCCACCTACGAGGGCCTCTTCAACCTCAACGTCGAAACCGATCCGCACGAGATCGACATCGAATTCGTCGCCGGTCCCGAGGCGGGCAACTGGAACTACGGCATCTTCCGGCTCGCCGGCGACCAGCTCGAGCTCTGCCTCGATCTCAACGGCCGGCCGCGCCCGAAAAAATTTGGCACCGCGCCCGGCAGCGGCCACGCCTGCGAGACCCTCACCCGCGCCTCCGCCTCACGCCCCGCCGCCGTGACCGGCGGCACCGCGCCCGCGCCGCAAGCCCCGCCGTCCGTGGCCGACGCCACGGGCTTCGACTACGTCGCCTCGCCCCTGCTCACGCAGTTGCAGGGACAGTGGTCCGTCGTGAAACTTATCCGCGACGGCGAGGAATTTCCCGCGATGATGCTGCGCACGGGACTCCGCACCGCCGTGAAAAACGATCTGAAGATTTCCTTCGGCGGCCAGACGATTATCCAGGCGCGCGTGCGCCTCGACGCGACTACCGACCCCGTGCAGGTGGATTATTACAACACCGGCGGCATGTGCCCGCGCACGATCCAGCTCGGGCTGTTGCGCTGGGACGGCGACGAGGCCTGCTTTTGCATGGGAGCGCCCGGCCTGCCGCGCCCGAGTGATTTTTCGTGTGCGCCGGGCAGCCAGCGGACGTTCAGTCAGTGGCGGCGAAAAAAGTGAGGGCACCCACCGGGGAGTGAAGTGGGCGGCGGACCATAACCCCGCGTCGTGCCGCTCAACGGCTGCACGCATCTGCGCGATTGCCCGCGGCTCGCCGGCCCGCGAGACTGCTGACCTACCCCATGCACTCAGCGCGCCTGCTTCGTGTTCTCTGCGTCCTCCTCCTGCCCGCATTCGCCCTTGCTGCGGCGACTGATCCCAAGGCCAGCCATCGCGAGTGGCAGACCTACAACGGCGACTACGGCGGTCGCCACTACTCGGCGCTCGACCAGATCAATCGTGCCAACGTGAAGCAGCTCCAGCTCGCGTGGACGTGGAAGACCGGCGACGTCGGCAACACCATCGAGTGCAACCCGATCATCGTCGATGGCGTGATGTTCGTCACCACGCCGCGTTTGCACGCGGCGGCGCTCGAGGCCGCGACCGGGAAACTCCTCTGGCGTTTCGATCCGTGGGAGGGCGCGCGCGGCGGCGGCGTCAACCGCGGCGTCGCCTACTGGACCGACGGCCGCGGCGATGCGCGTATTTTCCATTCGGCCGGCGACTGGCTCTACGCGCTCGACGCGAAGACCGGCAAACCAGTCCCGAGCTTCGGCCGCGGCGGGCGCATCAGCCACCGCGACGGTTTCGACACCGATGTGTTTTACCTGCGCGTCGGCAACAGCACACCCGGCCTGGTCTGGAAAGATCTGCTCATCCTCGGCTCGACGACGGGCGAGGGACCGCAGCCCACCGCGCCCGGCCACATCCGCGCGTTCGACGTGCGCACCGGCGAGCGCAAATGGATCTTCCACACGATTCCGACGCCGGGCGAATTTGGCTACGATACGTGGGGCAAAGACTCGTGGAAAAAAGTCGGCAGCGCCAACGTCTGGTCCGGCTTCACGCTCGATAGCGAGCGCGGGATTCTGTTCATGGGCACCGGCTCGCCCGCCTATGATTCGTGGGGCGGCAATCGTCCCGGCGCCGGCCTCTTCGGCAACTGCACGCTCGCGCTCGACGCCGCCACGGGCAAACGCCTCTGGCATTTCCAGGCCGTGCATCACGATCTGCAGGACTACGATTTGCCGACGCCGCCCGTGCTCGCGAAATTGCAGCGCAACGGCCGCACGATCGATTGCGTGGTGCAGCCGACGAAGATGGGCCATCTCTTCGTGTTCGATCGCGTGACGGGCGAGCCGCTGTTTCCCGTCGAGGAAATGCCCGTGCCGCAGTCGGACATCCCCGGCGAAGTGAGCTACCCCACGCAGCCTTTTCCGCCGCAAGAATTCCGGCTCACGAAACAAGGCTTCACGCGCGACGACGTCACCGACCTCAATCCCGCCGCGACCGCCTTCGCGTTGAAGCAGCTTGAGGAAATCGATCCCGCGCCGATGTTCACGCCACCGTCGTTGCGGAAAAAGGCCGTGCTGCCCCAGTTCAACGGCGGCAACGAGTGGCCCGGCGCCGCCTTCGATCCCGACACGAACATCGTGTTCGTGAATTCCAGCAACGAAGTCGAGTGGAGCTCGATGGTGCCGTCGCGTCCCGAGGCGCGCGTCTCGCTCCACGATCTTGGTAAGCGCACCTATCAGGGCGTGTGCTCCGCGTGCCACGGCACGAGCTCGCCGCAAAACCCCGCCTCGCCCTCGCTCGAAAAAGTCCGCGAGCGGCTCACGAAGCCGCAAGTCCTCGCGCTGATGCAGACCGGCCGTGGCCAGATGCCCTCGTTCGCCAGCTTCAGCGATCAAGAGCGCAACGCGATCGTGGCGTTCCTCTTTGGCGACGGCCACGACGAGATGATCGAGGCGAAGGATTTGAAGCTCAGTTTCGCCAATGAAATCCCCTACGTGATGACCGGTCATCACGACTGGCGCGACCCCGAGGGCTTTCCGATCAACAAGCGCCCGTGGGGCCAGCTCCACGCCGTCGATCTCAACGCGGGGAAGGTGAAATGGTCCGTGCCGCTCGGCACGTATCCGAAACTCGAGGCCCGCGGGCTGCCGCCGACGGGCACGTTCAACATCGGCGGCCCGGTCGTGACGAAGGGCGGCCTCGTCTTCATCGGCGCCGCGATGGACGAGCGCTTCCACGCCTTCGACAAAGATACGGGCGAGCTGCTCTGGGAATTCCAGCTGGAGTTCGGCGGCTACGCCACGCCCTCGACCTACGAGGTCGATGGCCGGCAATATGTCGTCATCGCTGCGGGCGGCGGCGGGAAACCCGAGACGAAGGCCGGCGACATGTTCTACTGCTTCGCGCTGCCGAAGTGATGCGCCCCGACGGGGCGGAATTCGATAGCCCAGGGCAACGCCCTGGGAGACTCGGTTTGGGAAACCGTTGAGCCCTCAAAGGGCGTGGGACAATTTCGCCCCTTCAGGGCTGGAATTTTTCCCCGAACCATTCCCCGGGGCGTTGCCCCGGGCTATCGAATCGTGCCCCGTCGGGGCACAAGGCCGCGGCAGTGGTCCGCAAGACGGGCGTGGGCGAGCCACGCCCCTACGAAATCGCCATGCTTGCGGCGGCACGGGGAAATCCAAAGGCTCCGCGGCGCCCCATGGCAGACTCCGAGCGTCCTCCCGCGTCCCGCGCCGTTTTCCTCAGCTACACGACTGAGGACGTGGCGACTGCGCTGGCCGTCTGCGAGGCGCTGCGCGCGGCGGGCATCGAGGTCTGGATGGATCACAGCGAGTTGCAGGGCGGCGCGGCGTGGGACGACGACATCCAGCGCCAAATCCGCGAGTGCGCCCTCTTCATCCCGCTCATCTCGGCGCGGACGCAGGCGCGGCGCGAGGGCTACTTCCGGCTCGAATGGCGGCTGGCCGATGAGCGCATGAAGCTCGTCGCCGAAGGCACGCCGCTGATTTTGCCGGTGGTCGCCGACGATACGCGGCAGGCGGATGCGCTCGTGCCCAAATCCTTTCTCACCGTGCAATGGTCGCGCCTGCCGCACGGCCACGTGCCGCCGGCGTTCGTGGTGCGCGTCCGGAAATTGCTGGGCATGGAAACGCCCGGCGGCTCCGCTACACTGCCGCCGGTGGTGTTGCCCGCATCGCTCGCCGGCACGACATCGCTGGAAGACGACCCGGCCATCGGACAACCGAATGAAAAAACGGAAGTGACCCCGCGGGCCTCGTCGTCGTTTTGGCGACGGGCGCTGCCGGTAGTGCTGGTGGCAGCGTGCGCCGCCCTGCTTGTAGGAGTGTTTGTCGGCCGGAGCTTCCGCCCCAAGCCTGCGCCTGCGCCCGACGTCGAGCCGAAGCCAATCGTTCGCTTTGCCGAGAATCTCCCGCCGGGCGTTTCCTTCCGGTTCACGGGGCGAATCGTGGTCGCGCTCTCCCCGGACGGGCGTTCGTTCGTCTACAACACCTCGGCCGGACTTTTCCTCCGCACGATGGGCGAGCTGAACGCGCGCGTC
>JANNEY010000136.1:0-3737 GCA_031379235.1 Opitutaceae bacterium
CCTCGAAGATCATCTCGTCGCCGCGGCCCGCCCTTGGTCCACCCCGGCCGCCGTTGCCTCCCTCATCCACACCTGGCTCGCCGATCAAGTAAACTCTGGCGCGCCGGCCTAAAGTGTATTAGCTAGAGGCTTTTGGTATAAAACCCGTGGTAGGCGACGGCTGGAGTTTCGAGGCGTGGTCGCGTGGTGACCTCGTCTACCTTGCGGGTTCGACCTTGCCGGCGGAGAAGCTCGCGGCCTTGGCGCGCGCGCTGTAGCCGGAGGCCAAAAGAAAAAGGCGGGGTGCGAGCACCCCGCCGGTGAGCCCCAATCCTAGCCGGTGGTTCAGCCGTGCAGATAGCTCATGAGCAGGTTTTCGAGATACTCCTGCTTGCCGGATTTGGGTTTGGGCTCGCCGAGATTGCCGAGGACGAGTTTTTCGAGCGAGCGGAAGTTGGCCCGTCCCATTTCGATGTCCCGGCCGAAGCCGCTGTCGAAGCTGGAGTAGCGTTCGGCGACAAATTTTTCGAATTTCCCCTCGGCCTGGATCTGGCGCGCGATCTTGAAAGCGAGGGCGTAGGCGTCCATGCCGCCGATGTGCGCGTGGAAAAGATCCTCGGCGTCGATGGACGGGCGGCGCAGCTTGGCGTCGAAGTTGAAGCCACCGGTCCCGAGGCCGCCGGCCTTGAGAATGGAGACCATCGCCAGCGTGAGCTCTTTGACGTTGGTGTTGAACTGGTCGGTGTCCCAGCCGAGCAGTTCATCGCCGGCGTTGGCGTCGATCGAGCCGAGCATGTTTTGCGACGCGGCGACCTCGATCTCGTGCTGAAAGGTGTGGCCGGCGAGCGTGGCGTGGTTGGTCTCGATGTTGAACTTGAAATATTTTTCGAGGCCGTAGGTGCGGAGGAAGGCGATGCCGCTGGCGACATCAAAGTCATACTGGTGCTTGGTCGGCTCCTTCGGCTTGGGCTCGATGAGGAACTGGCCCTTGAAATTGATGCTGCGCGCGTAGTCCACGGCCATGTGGAGGAACGCCCCGAGGTGATCCTGTTCGCGCTTCAGGTTGGTGTTGAGCAGCGTCTCGTAGCCCTCGCGACCACCCCAGAAAACGTAGTTCTCGCCGCCGAGTTGCTTGGTCACGTCCATCGCCTTCTTCACCTGCGCCGCCGCGTAGGCGAAGACATGGGCGTCGGGATTGGTCGAGGCGCCGCACATGAAGCGTGGATTTGAGAAGAGATTCGCGGTGCCCCAGAGGAGCTTGATGCCGGTAGCCTTTTGCAGCGCGGCAGCGTGGGCGACGACGGCGTCGAGGTTGCGGTTCGACTCCGCGAGCGTGCTGCCCTCAGGCGCGATATCGCGGTCATGGAAACAGTAGAACGGCGCGCGGATTTTTTGGAAAAACTCGAAGGCCGCATCCATGCGCACCTTGGCGACGGACACCGGATCCTTCCCGCTTTCCCACGGGCGCACGATTGTGCCGGGGCCAAACGGATCCGAGCCCGTGCCACGAAACGCGTGCCAGTAGGCGATGGAGAACCGCATGTGCTGCGCCATCGTCTTGCCGCCGATGATCTCTTCGGGGTTGTAGTGGCGGAACGCGAGGGCGTTCGCGGTCTTCGGGCCTTCGTAGGCGATGGCGGGAATGTTGAAGTGGGCGAGGGCTTTTTTCATGCGGGAGGGACAGGCAGCAAAACGAATCCAATGCGGCGGAACCAGCGCGAAATTGCGCCACCGCGTTTTCGGGGCGGCGACCGATGACCTCGAGCTCGCGCCGAAGGACTATTTTCGCTCGGCGGGGCGCGGCAAGTTGGGTTCCTGCACGCGCGAAACGATGCTGAGGACCGCGGTATGGTGCGCGGGCCCGATGTCGATCGTGAGCGGGGCGGAGAGGGGAGACGCGCTCAGGCCGACGGAGCCTGGCGGCCGGAGGTCGTCCAGCCAGTCGGCCCCGCTGAGGGTGAGTTGAAAGTCGAGCTGGCCGCCGCGCACGAGGCTCGTCTCCTCAGTGTTGCTGATCCGCAACATGGCGCGCCGCTCCTTGCCCAAGCCCTGTTCGTTTAACTGAAAAATGGTCTCCTTGCCCGCGAACTGCACGCGCACGCTGTTTTTCAGGACAGAAAACGGCTCGGGCGCGGCGATGACGCCCTCGATGATCACGTCGGCGCGAGCGGGCATGACGACGAGATTGAGCAGGGCCTCGGAACGATCGATGCGGATGGAGCGGGTCGTGGCCGGCATCCCGAGGAACGCCGCTTCGGGCGCGCGGCTGACGCCCACCGCGCCACGCTCGTAGATCGTGAAGCGCGCGAACATGCCCTCGCGCATGTGCTCGGCGACGTGGCAGTGGTAGAGCCATGAGCCCGGATTGTCGGCGAGCAGATCAACCGTCTTCATCGAGGCGGGTAGCAGTTCGACCACATCAGTGCGGCGCCGGCCTTCCTCGATCACACGCAGGCCATGCCAGTGCGCAGTGTGAAAATCCGATTCCGAACCGAGCGCGAACACATACCAGCGCGTGCGCTCGCCCTCGTTCATTTCGAGTCCGCGCAAATTGCCATAGAGGTAGCCGTTGATCGAGGGGCGCTCGCCTTCCAGCATGAGCTCTTGGGTGCGCGCCCAACTCAAAGGAAGGGGCGGAGTGGGCGGGGTGGTGACCGCTGACGGGGGCGTGGTGGCGACCGGAGTGGCGGCGGCCGGCGTGAGGAATGGATCGAGTCCGCTCTCGTCGAAAATCATGAACAGGGTCGCAAACTCGCGATCAACGTCGGCGGGCGTGCCGTCGGGCCGCGCGCGTTTCGGATCGGTGACGATGATGCTACCGATCAGGCCGAGGTTGGTTTCCGAATCGCCGAGCACGTGGCTGTGATAGAGCCAGCCCTTGGAGCTCGGCTCGCTCGGCAACGGCCCGGAGCTTTCGTCGAGCTGCCACACGTAGGTGAATTTGGCGCCGGGCTCGACGGCGGCACCGCGGCCGGGATTGGGCCGGTAGTAGGCGCCCTCGCTGTGTTTGTCGTAGCGGACACCATGCGGGTGCATCGACACCGGCTGGGTCGTGCGGTTGAGAAAAGTGATGACCAGAAATTCCCCGACGACGCCGCGCAGCACAGGGCCCATCACGCCGAGACTCGGATTTGGCAGCACGCGCGCCGTGAAGGTTTCGTCTGTGTATTGAATGTAGCGGAGCTTCGGCCGCTCCCGGTTGGCGATAACGGCGGGTGAAGGCGTGAGGCCGCAGACCAAGTCACGACCGGCGGGCAGGAAATCCCACGGCGCGGGTTCGGCGGCCACATAGTAGCGCCGCGTCTTTTTGGGATCGGGTTTCTCGCCGAAGATTGTGCCGCCGGTATCGCCGCTATGAACTGTCACCGTCGGTTGCACCGGTGGCGGCGGATCGTCGTCGACTGCAGCATGCGTGAGCGGGCACAGCAGAAATGTGCCGGCCAGCGCGACGCATGCGGGGAAAAATTTCATGTCGGAGAAAATTGGCTCGCGCCGCCATCACGCGCAAGGCGAGAGCGGGCAAACGGACGGGGTGCTGGGCATGCGGCCAAAGCCACGCCGCCGCGAACGAGGGCAGCCAGCGTAGGCGGGCTAAACGGCCATTGCCGCGGTCCCAGGCTGCGCGGGTTAGCCGGAACGATGCAGTTGAATTCAAGATCGCTCGCGAGTTTGCCCGTTAGAGGTGGGCCGTGCGCTCCGCGCGCGGCATGGGCAGGTCCGCCCGCGTTTGCCGCGCGCGGAGCACACGGCCCACCCTT
>JANNEY010000140.1:0-12467 GCA_031379235.1 Opitutaceae bacterium
GGCGGGGGCGGGGGCCCGCCCCCCCCGCCGTGCCCCCCCCCCCCCCCCGCCCCCCGCCGGGCCCCCCCCCCCCCCCCCCCGCCCTACAACCTGCGCTCCACCTCAAACCCAACCCACCGCGATCTTCTCGATTCGCGTCGCCAGCTCCACATCTTGGGCGGTGATCTTGTTGCCCGCATCGTGAGTCGTGAGGCGCACCGCGACGCGGTTGTAAACGTTCGTCCACTCGGGGTGATGATTGAGCGCCTCGGCTTCGTAACTGACGCGCACCATAAAACTCATGGCTTCACGAAATGAGTCGAACGTGAAGGCCTTTGCCAACGCGTCGCGCTCCACCGACCAACTAGAGAGGCGTGCACGGGTCTGGGCGATTTCCTCGTCGGTCAGCGGCGGACTCATGCGGTGAGCCTGCCCGCGCGGTCGGGCTCGTCAATGAGCGCGGCACCCTTTGTCTGGCGGCTTGTCAATCAGCCCAGCCCCGCCCAAGGTCGCCCTCCGCTGCATGTCCGCTCCCGCCGAAAACGTCCCGCACCACGTCGCCATCATCATGGACGGCAACGGTCGCTGGGCGAAACAGCGCGGCTTGCCCCGGATTGAAGGGCATCGGCGTGGGGTCGAGACCGTGCGCACGACGACCTTTGCCGCCCGCGATCTCGGGGTGCGGATGCTCACGCTCTACGCTTTCTCGATCGAGAATTGGAAGCGCCCGCAGGACGAAGTCGGCGCATTGATGGGGCTGCTGGAGTATTATCTGAAAAAAGAACTCGAGACCTTCGTGCGCGACCGCGTGCGACTGCGCACCATCGGCCGCACCGAAGAGCTGCCGGCCGGCGTGCAAAAAGTCCTGCGCACCACGATCGAGGAGACGAAGCATTTCACCGACTACACGCTCGTCCTCGCCCTCAACTACGGCGCGCGCACCGAGATCGTCGACGCCGCCCGCGCCTACGCCGCCGCCGTCGCGGCCGGCAAGGAGAAGCTCAACGACAACTCTTGGGCGACCTTCAGCCGCTACCTCTACACCGGCGACATGCCCGACCCCGATCTCGTAATCCGCACCTCGGGCGAAACGCGCATCAGCAACTTTCTCCTGCCCCAGGCCGCCTACGCCGAGTTCGTTTTCACGCCCGTGCTCTGGCCCGACTTCACCAAGGCCGATCTCGCCGCCGCGATCGCTGAATTCGGCCGGCGCGAGCGCCGCTTCGGCCTGACCAGCGAGCAGTTGAAACCCGCGGCCGCCAAGTGAGGCGCGGCGTGGAAAATCTTCCGACCGCTGACAACGAGATGACGGACGATTCCCCGCTCGACATGGACGACCCGCATGAGGCCCATGCGGTGTTCGCCCTTCAATTCTACTGCGAGAGGTGCGGAAAGGTTCTCGAAGCAAATTTCGAGGAAGAGCTTTATTCTGATGCTTGGTATCGTCGCCTCGCCTCGCTGGCGAAAGCGCAACAGTGGTTTGCTCCCGCCGTCGACGCTGACGGCAGGATGCATGTCATGAGATCGTGGTGTCCCGAATGCGCGATGCATCTAGGAATCGTGCCCGATGAGAACGGCCGTGCAGCACCGCTTCCTCCGTCTGATTTTGAACCGCTATGATGCGCGCTGTTTCAGCTGAGTCCTCAATTTCGATCAGCACGGGTGCTGTTTACCCCTGACCCAACTCGCATGGGCAAACGCATTTTCAGCACGGTCGCGCTCTGGGTCATCGTCGGCTGCGCGCTGTGGTTTTTCCGCACGACCGGGGCGCTCGTCCTGATCGGGCTCATCTCGGTGCTCACACTCCGCGAATTCTACGCGCTCGTGCGCGCGTCAGGTTACGATCCGTTCGACAAGCTCGGCCTGTGCTTCGGCGCATTGATCACACTTTCGCCGTGGCTCGAGACGCTGGGCCCGTGCCCAACACCCCTGCTGCTGCCGCTCGCCGTGATCGTGTTTGCGGTGCGGCTGCTCGGCGAACGCACGCCGGAGACGCGTGTCGAGTCGCTGGCCTCGACGCTGTTCGGCCTCGTCTACGTCGCCGTGATGCTGAAATACCTCGCCGCCATCGTCACCCCGCTGGCTGGCGATACGATTTCGGCCGACGGCCGTTTGCTGCTCTGCCTCTGGATTATCGCCGTGGTGAAATTCTGCGACACCGGCGCGCTGCTCACGGGCATGGCGATCGGGAAACACCGGATGTCGCCGGTGATTAGTCCGAAGAAAACATGGGAAGGCGCCGCGGGCGGAGTCGTGTTGGCGATGGGGGTGGGCGCGCTCATCGCGTGGCTCGCGCGCGGGGTTTTCCCGCCGCACGTCACGCCCCTCAACGCGGCGCTGATGGCCGTGCCGATCGCCATCATCGGCATCGTGGCCGATCTCGTGGAATCGGTCTTGAAGCGGCGCGCCAACAGCAAGGATTCGGGCGCGACGATTCCTGGCATCGGCGGGATGTTTGATCTCAGCGACAGCATCATTTTGGTCGCACCGATCGGGTATTATTTTTTCCGGCTGCCGTGACACTTTCCGTAATTCGGCACGCGGGATTCGCCCACGATAGCCAAACCATTTCACCGCGGATGGCGCGGATAGAGCGGATGGCCCGATGCCTCCCTGCCTTCATCCGCCAAATCCGCGCCATCCGCGGTCCAAAATGTTTTTCCGTATGCTTGATTGCGGCGAGTTCGCACGGTGAACCATTGCACCGGATGATTTTTTAAGACGTGCCCGCCTATGCTCCAGCCGCGCGCAAGAAGCGCGTCGTCCTCCTCGGTGCCACCGGCTCCATCGGCGAAAACACCCTGCGCGTGCTCGCGGCACACCGCGACAAGCTGGAGCTCGTCGGCATCGCGGCGCGAACCAACTGGGAAAAGCTAGCCGCGATCGCGCGGCAGTTCGACGTGCGGCACGTCGGACTATTCGACGACACCGCTTTCACGCAGGCGCGAAACAACGCGGCCGCGTTTCCCGCAGGCACCCGCCTCGTCGGGGGTCTCACCGGGCTCAACGAACTCGCCGCGCTCCCCGCCGCCGACATCGTGCTCGTCGCCGTCGTCGGCACCACGGGCCTCGAACCCGCCCTCGCCGCGCTCGCGGCCGGCAAGGATCTCGCCCTCGCTTCGAAGGAGATTCTCGTGCTCGCCGGCAAATTCGTGATGGCCGAGGCGAAGAAACGCGGCGCCAAACTCCTGCCCGTGGACAGCGAGCACAACGCCGTTTTCCAATGCCTCGAAGGCCACCCCCAGGCCGGCGTGCGCCGCATCGTGCTCACCGCCAGCGGCGGGGCGTTTCGCGACTGGCCGGCGGAAAAACTCGCGCACGTCACGCCCGCCGACGCGCTGAAGCATCCCAATTGGGCGATGGGGCCGAAGATCACCGTCGATTCCGCGACGCTCGCGAACAAGGGCCTCGAACTCATCGAGGCGCAGTGGCTCTTCGGCCTCAAGCCCGCGCAATGCACCGCGGTGCTGCATCCGCAGAGCATCGTGCACTGCTTGGTCGAGTTCACTGACGGCGCCATGCTCGCACAGCTTTGCCCGCCCTCGATGACGTTTCCGATCCAGCACGCGCTGCTCCACCCGGAGCGCGCACCGGGCGTGGATGCGGCCCTCGATTTCACCCGCCTGCTCGGGCTCGAATTTCGCCCGGTGGACGAAGGCCGCTTTCCGATGCTGCGGCTCGCGCAAGAAACCATGACCGCCGGCGGCGTGGCCCCGGCCATCTACAATGCGGCCAACGAAGTGGCGGTCGCCGCCTTCCTCGCGGGAAAAATTCCCTTCCTTGCGATTCCGCGCGTGGTTGAGCACAGTCTGGCCGCCATTCCCAATTTTGAACCCTCTGACCTGCCTGCTGTCCTGACCATCGATACCGAAACCCGCCGCATCGCTTCCGCGCATCTCGCAACGCTCTCGCCCTAACCCTCGCCGAACCTCGTGGCCGATCTCCTGCAATCCCTCGCGTCCAACCTCTGGGCGATCTTCCTCGTCGTGCTGTTTTTTGGCGGCTCGATCTTCGTGCATGAGCTGGGGCACTTTCTGGCCGCGAGGGCGCGCGGGGCCGTCGTCGAACGCTTCTCGATTGGCTTCGGCCCGGCCATCTGGTCACGCCGCGGCAAAGACGGCGTCGAATACCGTCTCGCTTGGTTTCCGCTCGGCGGCTACGTGCTCCTCCCGCAGCTCGCCGATCTCGGCGCCGTCGAAGGCGAGAGCACCACGGATCTCGCGAAGCACCCGCCGGTCAGCTACGCGACCAAGATGATCGTGTTTGTGGCCGGGGCGACCTTCAACGTCATCTTCGCCTTTTTGCTCGCGACGATCGTTTGGGTAATGGGCCAGCCTGAGAGCAGCGATCAGGCGACGACCCGCATCGGCTACATCACGCCCACGCTCGAGCTGCCCGACAAAAGCAAAGTGCCGAGTCCCGCGTTGGTCGCCGGGTTGAAGGTCGGCGACATCATTCGCACCATCGACGGCGAAGACGTCGACGACTGGAGCGACATCCAAAATTCCCTCGTGCTCGGCTCCGGCCGCAGTAGCACGGGTTCGCCGCAGGTGGTTTTCGGCGTCGAACGAAACGGCAAGCCGCTTGAGATCACCGTCAATCCGCGCCTCGCGACCGAGGAGAAAATTCGCAAGGTCGGCATATCGCCCGGCTTCGAGCTGATCGTGCAGGCCGTGGGCAATGGCTCCAGCGGTGCATTGGCAGGATTCAAGCCCAAGGATGAAATATTATTTTTGGATGAAGAGATGATTCTGAGCGACGCCACGTTCCGCGTGTTTCTCGAATCAGCCGCTGCCCGCACCGTGACGGCCACCGTGCGCCGGGAAGGTCAGGAACAAAAATTATCGATCGCGCCGCGTCCCGGCGCCAAAGCGGGCGATCTGCTGGGGCTCACGCTGCGCACCGGCTACCAAATCGTGCACGTGCCGCCGCACGAGCAAATCGCGGATGTCGCGCGCTGGACGCTGCGCACTTTCAAGAGCCTCCTGAGCCCGAACTCCGACATCGGCCTCAACAAAATGTCCGGTCCCGTCGGCATTGTGCGCGTGTTGCACACGGCGGCGGAAGTCGGCATCCGCGCGGTGTTCATGATCACGATTTTGCTGAACGTGAATCTGGCGATTTTCAATCTGCTCCCGCTCCCCGTGCTCGATGGCGGGCAGATGTTGTTTGCCACCATCGGACGTCTGCGCGGCCGCGCCCTGCCCGTGAATTTCATTATGGCGGCGCAAAGTGTGTTCTTCGTCCTGCTCCTCTCGATGGTCGCCTACGTCACCATCTTCTCCGATGTGCCGCGCATGATTCGCGAATCACGCACCGAAGCTCCGGCGAATTCCGCCGCGCCGGCCAAGGCCGCCAAGTAGCCGGCCGGAGTCTTCGCGCGCGTTGGCGCACAAAGCAGGTTTGCCATTCTGGCTTGGGCCACCGTCATTGGAAATCCCTCTGATGTCCTACTGCGCTTCACGTTTTCATACTGTCCGCCGGCACACGCTTGAAGTGAGCGTCGGCGGAATCGGTGTCGGCGGCAATCAGCCGATCCGACTTCAGTCGATGACGACGAGCGACACGCAGGACGTCGCCGCCACGGTCCGCCAATCGATCGCGCTCGCCGAAGTCGGCTGCGAGATCGTGCGCATCACGGCGCCCAATGTCGCCGCGGCAAAGTGCCTCGCGGAGATTCGCACGCAGTTCAGCGCGGCGGGCTTCGGGCACGTGCCGCTCGTGGCCGACATCCATTTTCTCCCGAGCGCCGCGATGGAGGCGGTCGAGCACGTGGAAAAAATCCGCGTCAATCCCGGCAACTACGCGGACAAAAAGAAATTTGCCGTCCGCGAATATTCCGACGCCGCCTACGAAACCGAGCTGCAACGGCTGCACGATTCATTTTCGCCACTGGTGAAGCGTAGCAAGGAGCTCGGCCGCGCAATGCGCATCGGCACCAACCACGGCTCGCTGAGCGATCGCATCATGAACCGCTACGGCGACACGCCGCTCGGCATGGTCGAGAGCGCGCTGGAATTTCTCCGCATCGCCGAATCACATTCCTACCGCGCGCTCATCCTTTCGATGAAGGCATCGAACCCCAAGGTGATGATCCAGGCGTATCGTCTCCTCGTGCAGCGGATGGCGCAGGAGAACATGCACTACCCGCTGCACCTCGGCGTGACCGAGGCGGGCGACGGTGAGGACGGTCGCATCAAAAGCGCCATCGGCATCGGTTCACTGCTGCTCGACGGCCTCGGCGACACCATCCGCGTCTCGCTCACCGAGGACAGCGTTTACGAAATCCCCGTCGCCCGCGCAATTGCCGACAAGGCGATGAGCTTGTGGCAACCGCAGGCCAGTGAAGCCGGCGGGGAGACCGACGCGATCGACCCGTATCGCTTTGCGCGGCGCGAAACCGCCACGCTGGCTTTCTCGGATACCTGCACCGTCGGCCCGGAACAGCCGCCCCGCGTGATCGTGCGCGTGCCATCGGTCGCGGCACTTATTCCTGCGGCCACCGAGCTCGCTTCACCGAAACTCAAGGACACTCCCGCCGAGGGCCTGCTCGTGCCGATCGCGAATGCCGGCGATCTCGCCGCGCTCTGCGGCGTGGCCGCGACCACCGCGCTGCCGGTGAATTTTCTCGCGCTCGAGCTATCGGCCGCACTCACCCCGGATATCCTCCAACCGCTCCTCGCGTTGAGCCGGGGGCGCATCGTGCTCGTGCGCCGATTCGCCCCGGACGATCACGAAGCGCTCCGTGGCTTCGTCGAACTCGTGCGCACCCATGGACACCTGCTCGCGTGTGAACTCACGCCCGAAAGCGCGACCGCGCTCAGCGGCACCATCCGCACCCTCGGTGACGAGAGCCTGCTTTTTTCTCTCCACACTCAACCCTCCATCGGTCACTCGCCGAGGCACAGTATCGGCGATTATCGCGCCCTCGTTGAAGCGCTCCGCACCGCCGGCTCTCGCGCTCCAATCTGGATTCGCAACACCAGCGCCACGGCGGTGCGGGGCGACGCCAGTTTTCTTTCGAAACTCATCGAGGCGTCGTTTCTCACGGGCAGCCTCCTGTGCGACGGCGTGGGCGATCTCGTCAGCGTCGAGACCGAGTTTGATCTGACGCGCGCGACCAAGCTCGCCTACAACGTCCTGCAAGGCGCCGGCGCCCGCAGCTCGAAGACCGAGTTCGTGGCCTGCCCGAGCTGCGGCCGCACGCTCTTCGACTTGCAGACGACCACACAGCGCATCCGCGCACAGACCGGTCACCTCAAGGGCGTAAAGCTCGCGATCATGGGCTGCATCGTAAACGGCCCCGGTGAAATGGCCGATGCCGATTTCGGCTACGTGGGCGGCGCCCCGGGCAAGATCAATCTCTACGTCGGAAAAAACTGCGTTCAATACAACCTGCCGCAGGCCGAGGCCGACGCCCGCCTCATCGCACTGATCAAAGCCCACGGCAAATGGATCGAGCCGGACCCGCTGGCGCAGTAACCAAGTGGTGCGTTGTATTCGGAAATCTCGCGCCGTTTCCCGTATCGCGACGAGCCCCACTCCGCGGAAGCGGCTTCCGAAGCCACTTTTTTCGGCATGTAATCGAGCGAGTCTTACGTAAATCACCGCCTGAAGCGCATCGCCTGACCGGGACGGGCCGTGGCAACGAAAAAAACGAAAAACTTATGCTCAGAACCGATGTGAACAAGTTGTGGGAAACTTCGCCTTGAAATGGTTTTTTGGTTCACAGTTACTGCGCCTTCGTCCACTTCTGAGCCGTCTCCGGATCGTTCTTTCCCATGTCAGTTTGCCATTCCCGCAGAGTTTGCCGCAGCGCCGACCATTAATCATCGGCCACCAACAGCTTACAATCACCCCTTTTACCCCTCCCTCACCTTGGTGGTCCGACCTAAATTTTGTTGCCGCAGACGACGCAGGACAGGCGATTGTGACATGATGGAGAATGTTTCGCCGGCGCAGTGTGAATAAACCTGCCCATCACCGCCCGTCCATGCCCTCTCCGATCCTCACCCCCAGCCTCTGGGAAACGGTGAAATGCGACTTCAAGTCGCTTTTCCCCGAAGATGTTTTCCAAATGTGGTTCGAGCCGGTGGTGTGCTTGGAAACCACCGTCGACGCCATCACGCTGGGCGTTCCGAACGATTTCGCCGCCATCTGGATTCACGACAACTATCTCGATCTGATTACGCAGCGGTTGCGGATTACGGCCGGCCGGATGGTGAATGTCACGCTGCGCAAAACCGATACCGGCCCCCGGGCCGGTATTTCCAGCGCCGGCAGTCGTGCCGCCCAACCCGATCACGGCGCTACCGCCCGCAACCGCGCCACGGCCGCAAAGCGCACGACACGCTACGACGAACGCGGGCCGGCCTCCGGCACGCTCAATCCGCGCAACACCTTCGAGACCTTCGTCGTGGGCTCGAACAACCAGATGGCCCACGCCGCCTCGATGGCCGTCGCCCAGGCCCCCGGTCAGGCTTACAACCCGCTTTTCCTCTACGGCGAGACCGGCCTGGGCAAAACCCACCTGATGCACGCCATCGGGCACACGATTATCCGCAACAACCCCGATGCCCGGGTCGCCTACCTCTCGACGGAAAAATTCACCAACGAGTTCATTCAGGCGCTGCAGGAAAACGCGCTGACCAAGTTCCGCCAGCGCTACCGCCACGTCGACATCCTCCTGATCGCCGACGTGCAGTTCCTCGCCGGCAAAGAACGCATCCAGGAGGAATTTTTCCATACGTTCAACGACCTCTTCGAGTCCGGCAAACAGATCGTCCTCACCAGCGATCGACGCGCGAGCGAGATTTCGAAACTTGAGTCACGCCTCGTGTCGCGCTTCGAGTGGGGCCTCCCCGCCGATATTCAGGCGCCGGACCTTGAGACCCGCCTCGCGATCCTCCGGACCAAGGCCCAGACGCTCAACTGCCAGCTCCCCGACGCCATCCTCACGTTCATCGCGCAGAACATCACCAAGAACATTCGCCGCCTCGAGGGTGCGCTGCTCAAGGTCTCCAGCTATTCTGCGCTCACCAGCAAGCCCCTCGACCTCGCTACCGCCGAGCGCCTGCTGCACGACGTGCTGATGGAGCAGGCACAAAACATTCTCACCATCGAGACGATTCAAAAACGCGTCGCCGACCATTTCCAGATTCGGCACAGCGACATGACGAGCAAACGCCGGCCCAACAACATCGCCATCCCTCGCCAGATCGCGATGTATCTCGCCCGCACGCTCACCAAGCACTCCCTCCAGGAAATCGGCGACCTTTTCGGCGGTCGCGATCACGGCACGGTGATCCACGCCTGCAAGGCCGTGGACAACATGTGCGAACAGGACGCCACAACGCGCAGCAGCGTGGAATTCCTGAAGGCCCAATTGTCCAAGTAAGCCGGAAGCCAGGAGGCCAGAGCCGAGAGCCCGGAAATTTTCTTCCGGGCTTTTTTGCAACAAGCTCTAGACTCTGTGCTCTCAGCTCTTAGCTTTTCCGTCATGCCGATAACTCCCGAGCAAAAAGCCGCCGTCGCCTCTTGGGTCGCCGCGGGCGACAATCTCTCCGCCGTGCAGAAAAAACTCACGGAGCAGTTTAAAGTTTCACTGACCTACCGGGACGTCCGCTTCCTCGTCGACGACCTGAACCTAGAACTCAAGGACCCCGCCCCGAAGGTCGACCTCAGCGACGTCTCCAAGACGCCGCCCAAGCCCGCCGGCACCGTCGCGCCCGCACCGCGCAACTCGCCCCCGGAGAAAAAAGGCTTTTTCGACAAGGCGAAGGAAAAGCTCGGGTTGGCAAAAGATGAGGTCGACGAAGTGGCGTCCGACGGACCCGAGCCGCTCGACGAAGATGACATCGAACACCTGGCGCCCGATGGGGCTTCCTCCGTAAGCGTGGGCGTCGACAACGTCACGCTCACGCCCGGAGCCATGGCCAGCGGCACCGTGACCTTCAGCGATGGCGTCACCGGCAAATGGGTCGTCGATCAATACGGCCGCCCCGGCTTCACGCAGGTCAGCAAAGAAGGCTACCGCCCGACCCCGGAAGACGCGCAAGCCTTCATGCAGGAATTGAGCGCGCAGCTGCAGAAGCGGGGATTTTGAGCTGAGCGGCCTGGGCGTCGTCCTGCACGATGCCCAGCTTGACGCCGACGCCACCGCCGCGATCATTGTCCCATGTCGTTGCTTGAGCTGAAGCAGGAGATTTCGCGGCTTTCGCTGCGCGAGCGGCGTGAACTCAACGCCTACATGATCCGTCTGCGCCACGAACGCCCGGAATGGCGCAGAATGATTTCGAAGCGCATGCGGGAGATGGACGCGGGCAAAAAAGTTTCGCTGGAAGAGCTGGAGCGACGGCTGGCCGCGCGTGAGTAGAGCCGTTTATCGTCCGGTTTTCGCCGAGGGCGCAGCCGATTTTCTGGTGCAGCTTCCGAAACGGCGCCGGCAGCGGGTTCTCGCGCTGGCGCGGCAGCTGGCAACCCATCCGCATATCCGATGCGACTATGCCTTGCCGGACGAATCCGGGCGGCAGATTGAGCACCTCATGATTGAAGACTACGTGTTCGCCTACTGGCTGGACCACGCGGTCCGCGAAGTTCGCATCACGGACATCGACGATGCCTCATAGCGGTTTGCGCGCACCGGCGCCGCCCAGTAGCCGCATCAGCCCCGCCTCGTCGATCACCGGCACGCCGAGCGCCTGCGCCTTCTCCAATTTCGAGCCGGCCTCCTCACCCGCGAGGACGTAACTTGTCTTCTTGCTCACGCTGCCGCTCGTCTTGCCGCCGGCGGCCTCGATGAGCGCGGTCGCCTGCTCGCGCGAGAGCGTCGGGAGCGTGCCGGTGAGGACGAAGGTCTTGCCCGACAACACGCCGACGACCGGCGAACTCGCGAGCCGCGCCGCTTGCGGCGCGAGGCCCAGCTCGGCCATGCGTCGCAGCGTGTGTCGTCCGCGCTCCGAGGCGAAAAACGCCATCGCGTTTTCCGCCGTCACAAAATCGATCCGCGCCAGCTCGGGCAGCGAGGCGCGCCATGCTTTCTCCGTCTCGAGTTCTTTTTCGAGTGCGGCGTGGCGCACCGCGCGGGCAGCGCGCTCTTCGTCGGTCTGGCCCTTGTTCGCGCGCGCCTTCGGATTCGTCGTCCGCGCCTCCTCCTCCAATTTTGGAATGCGCGCGAGGCGCGGCAGAATCTCGGAGGTCGCGAGTTTCTCCATCGTGCCATGCACGGCCGCGAGGTCCTGCGCCGTCGCGCCGCCTACGTCGCGGATTTGCAGCGCGAGAATCCAGCGCCCGAGGTCATGCGATCGCGCGCGCGCGATCGCCTCCACGATCTTCGTGGCGTTTTTCACGCCGAGCACGCGCGGGGCTTCGGCGCTGCCGAGGTTGAGCGCGCCGAGCGGGTCGGCTTGCAGTGCGAAGAGGTCGAACATCTCACGCACCGCGCCGGTCGCCACGAGTTTTTCCGCAACGACACCGCCGAGACTCTCAAGGTCGAGCACGCCGCGGCCCGCCACGTAGTCGAGGCGGCCGGTGAGTTGCGCGGGGCAATCGGCATTCGGGCAACGAATCGCGACCTCGCCCTCGACCTGCACGGCCGTGGTGCCGCACACCGGGCATTTTTCGGGAAACACATGCGCCACGCACTCCGGCGGGCGGCGCGCGAGGTTTACACCAATGACGGCGGGGATGATCTCGCCGGCTTTCTCCACAAAAACGGTGTCGCCGACGCGGATGTCCTTACGCGCGATTTCGTCGCGGTTGTGCAGCGTGGCGCGCGCGACGGTCGTGCCGGCGAGTTGCACCGGCTCAAGCTCCGCGACGGGCGTGAGCACGCCGGTGCGGCCGACTTGGATGGTGATCGCGTTGAGCCGCGTCTCGGCGCGCTCGGGCGCGAACTTGTAGGCGCAGGCCCAGCGCGGGGAAAGTTTCCGCGCGCTCTGGCCTTCGCCGCGATAGCCCGCGAGGCGTTGCAGCTCGAAGTCGTCGAGCTTCACCACCGCGCCGTCGGTTGCGTAGGGCAGCGTGCCACGCAAGGTGTCGAGCGCACGCACGGCGGCGACCACCTCCTCCACGCCGCGCACGCTGCGCCGGTGCTCGAGCGTCGGCAGGCCCCATTGCGCGAGTGCGGCGTGCCACGCGGCCTGCGAGTCCACGAGGTCGGCGGGCTCGCACGCGCCGAGGCCGTAGAGCACGATTTCGAGGCCGCGCGACTTCACGTCGGCCGCGTCGAGCTGCTTGAGCGTGCCGGAGGCGAGGTTGCGCGGATTGGCGTAGGGCGCGAGGCCGGCCTCCTGCTGCGCCTGGTTGATGCGCGCAAACTCCGCGAACCGCAGGAAAATCTCGCCACGCACCTCCACGAGCGCCGGCACGGGCGTCTCCGTGAGAGCGTCGAAAAACTCTGCCTTGAGGTGGGGCCGCTTCTCCGAAGCGGTCTGAGTTCCCGGCGGCGAATCGCCCTCAAACTCAGGCCGGCTCGGAGAGCCAGCCCC
>JANNEY010000141.1:0-7996 GCA_031379235.1 Opitutaceae bacterium
CCAGAGATCTCATACAACCGGCTGGTTAAAAATTTACTTTTGTGGGTGGCGTCGGGACCTCCGGGCCCGACGGTTTTGGTCTGCGGCTCACCGGTGGCCGGGCCCGGAGGTCCCGACCCCACCTCGATCCCACTAAAGTCCAGAAATCATGCGACGTTGGTATCATTTTCCCTGATGCGTGGGTTGCGCACGGAGCATGCCTTCTTCGTGATCGAGGAGCTGTTGCAGCGGGCGGTGCACTTCGTCGGAAATGACATCGCGCCGCCAGAGGTCGTCGACGGTGCGGCGCTCGGCTTCCAACGCCGCGACGCGAAAGTGCTTTTCGGCGCCGCGGCGTTCGCGGGCGTGCGTGCGGCTTTCCCCTTCGGCGGCCAGTTCGGAGAGCCGGGCTTCGTATTCGGCGAGCACGTGACTAAGCGCCGCACTCTTCGCTACGGTGGGAGATTCGGTTTCCATCGTGCGCAGCACTGCCAATCCGGCGCGCACGGCGGACACACGGGCGAGCCGGTCCTCGGTCTGGTGCGTGCCGTCCTCCTGCAATCCGAGCTTGCGGATGAGCCACGCCATGGTCGTTCCCTGCACCAAAAGCGTCGCGACGATCACGCCGAACGCCAGGAAGATTACGAGGTCGCGGTAGCGCAGCGGCGATCCATCGGGAAATGTGAGCGGAATCGAAAGAGCTGCGGCGAGTGTCACGGTGCCGCGCATTCCGGCCCAACCGCCCACCAGCAATGACTGCCAGCTGGGTGGCGCTTCCGTTTTGCGCACTTGCTCGGAAAGAACGAAGGGCAGATACGCCGCAGGGAAAAACCACACGAGGCGCACGCCGATCGCGGTGCCGGCAATCACCGCCACGAAGCTGAGCAAGCGCGGGAACGAATATTGGTCGGTCACGGCGGCGAGCAGGGTGGGGAATTGCAGACCGAGCAGGACGAACGCGAGGCCGTTAAGCCAGAAAAGTAGCGTCGACCAGACCGTCCACGTCGTCTGTCGCGTCGCTGCATCCATGTGCACCGGGTCGCGCCAGCCGCAATAAAGCCCGGCGGCGACGATCGCCAAAATGCCCGAGACCCCGAGCGGTTCCGCGGCGAGATAAGCGGCGTAGGGTGTAAGCAGTGAAAGCGTGATTTCAATGAGCGGATCGGCATTTTGCGTGCGAATCAGCAGGTCACGGAGTTTGCCGACGAGGTAGGCGACGAGCAGTCCAATCGCGAGGCCGCCGAGTGCGACCAACAGAAAACTTAGCAGCGCCGCCTTCAGCGAAAACGTGCCGGCGACGAGTGCGGCGAGGGCGAACTTAAACGCGACGAGGCCGGTCGCGTCGTTCATCAGGCTCTCGCCATTGAGCACCGTCGTGAGACGCGTCGGGACTTTCAGTTTGGCCGTGATCGCGGAGACCGCGGCCGCATCGGTGGGCGAGACCACGGCACCGAGCGCGAAGGCCAGGGGCAACGGCAAGCCGGGCACCATCCAGTGTGCCACGAGGCCCACCACGACGGTCGTGAGCACAACGAGCCCGGTGGCGAGCAGGAGGATGGGGCGCTTTGCTTTCGCGAATTCCCGCAACGGCATCAGCCAGCCCTCGGAAAACAACAGCGGCGGTAGGAAACAGAGAAAGAAAAAACCCGGATCGAGCGCGACATGGGGAAACCACGGCACGAGCGCGCAGGCGACACCGCCCAACACGTAGGTGATCGGCCGCGGCCAGGGCGTCCAGCGCGCCGCGACACTCAACGTGGTGGTGAGTAGCAGCAGAGCGAGAGCCTGTTCAAACGCAGCCATGGTCGGAAAAAATGATTCCAGCGACGCAATCAGCGTTTAGTCGCATGGCAAGGCGACCGGTTGGTCGAAGTAGTCCGCCGCCTTCAGGAAATTCAGAAACAGGTGCTCACGCGGAGGCGCGGCAGGCCCGGAGAAAGTGCGGCTGAAACTCAGCTGCTCGGCATGAGCTCACCTGGTTCGGACGCAGTGGCCTCGGGCCACCACGTGCGGTCGATTCGGGCAGCTTACGCACTCGTCGCGCGCGTGGAGACCTCGATGATGTCGTGCGGGGCGGCTTCTTTTTGCCCGGCGGGGCTGACGCGGATGAAGCGGGCCTTGGTGCGGAGCTGCGGCAGGGTGGCGGCGCCGAGGTAGCCCATGCCGCTCTGCACGCCGCCGATGAGGGTGGCGAGGGTGTCGTCGACCGAGCCGCTTACTTCCTTCAGCGCTTCGATGCCTTCGGCGGCGATCTTGCGGGTGCGGTCGTTTTTGTCGTGGCCGTAGCGCGCGGCGCTGCCGTCCTTCATCGCGGCGAGGCTGCCCATGCCGCGGTATTGTTTATAAACCTTGCCGTTGATCTCGAGGATTTCACCGGGCGCCTCACGGCAGCCGGCGAGGAGGCCGCCGAGGATCACGGCGTCGGAGAGCGTGAGGGCCTTCACGATGTCGCCGCTCTTGGTGATACCGCCGTCGGCGATGAGTTTCACACCGGCTTTTTTCGCGGCGGTGCTGGCGACGTGAAGCGCGGTGAGCTGGGGAATGCCCACGCCGGCGACGATCCGCGTCGTGCAAATTGAGCCCGGGCCCTGGCCAATCTTGATCGCGTTGGCGCCGCAATCGCCGAGGAACGCCACGCCGCCGGCGCTGGTGACGTTGCCCGCGATGATCGTGAGATCTTTGAAGGCGCCGCGCACGAGGCGGACGACATCGCCGACCCCGGCGGTGTGGCCGTGAGCGGTGGAGACGGCGATGGCATCGACATTTTCCGAGACGAGCGCGCCGACGTGATCCAAGATTTTTTCGCGATCGAGCGAGCCGTCGGGCTTGCGCACGGGCGCGAGCGCCGCGCCGACGACGAGCCGAAACTCGCCATCGCGCGAGGGCTTCCGGCGCGACTTGGCCTCGGCGGTGATGCGCTCGACGTCGGACGCGGTGATTAGGCCGCGAAGATGATCCACCTCGTCGACGACCAGCATCTTGTTGATGCCGACATTCGCGGTGAAGAACGTGTCGGCCGCCTTGATGGGATCCTTGGCGACGGCGCGCTGTTTCTCGGTGCGGAGTTGCGCGCGCGGCGTCATCACGTCGGCGACCTTGCTCGATTTGTAGCGTTCCTTGACGACGTTGCCGGAAAGGAGGCCGACGAGTTTACCGCTGCCATCGACAACGGGAAACGTGGAGAACGAAAAGCGCCGCGCCTCAATCATCGCGAGCACGTCGCCGATGGATTTTCCGGGCTCCACGGTGATTGGGTCCTCGATGAGGCCGTGGATGTGGCGCTTCACGCGGGCGACTTCCTTCACCTGCGCCTCGGGTCTCATGTTGTAGTGGATGAGGCCGAGGCCGCCGTTGAGCGCCATGGCGATCGCCATACGCGACTCGGTTACGGTGTCCATGTCCGACGAGATGATCGGAATCTGGAGCCGGAGCGCCTCGCTCAATGCCGTCGAGGTGTCGGCGTCCTTCGGCAGAATCTCCGAGTAGAGCGTCGCGAGGGAAACGTCATCGAACGTGAGCGCGGTCGGGATATTGGCCCGAAAAAACGCGGCGGCGGGCAGATAATACTCCGCGTCGGCGGCGGAAGGAGTCGAGGCAACCTTGGTCATGAGTTGCCATGAACGGAGTAGGGTTGGCGTCGCGGAGCGCAAACAGAAAGTCGGGTAACGTGTGGTCCGTCTGTAATCGCGAGGTGCGCGAAGCGCGCCGTGGCCGCCGAGGCTGACGCACTCGTCGCGATCCAGCTGGATTGCTTCGTCGCCGCGCAGGGCGCGGCTTCTCGCAATGACAAACAATGCGACGACGAGAAAGTCGGGTTTGCGCGCGACCGCTGGCATGTATCACGTGAGCGCGTGAACTATCGCCTGCAGTTTCGCCGCTACCGTCTGCCGTTCCGCGCCCCGGTGCGCACGGCGCACGGCCCATGGGCGGAACGCAAAGGACTGATCGTGCGGCTGGAAGACGCGTCGGAAGGTGGCAGCGGTGCGGTCGGGTGGGGCGAAGCCGCGCCCATTCCGGAGTTCGGCACGGAGACGGTTGACGAAATGGAAACGGGCGTGCGTGAGCTCGGCGAATGGATCGAGGGGCGAAAAATGGATGAGGTGCCAGAGCGGTTGGGTTGCTTGCGGAATGCGTTGGCTGCGGCTGTGGCCGACGTGGCGAAAAGCCGGAGCAGCGATGCAGCACAGACCGGGCAGCGGCCTCCGGCGCTGGGGGTCGCGGCACTGTTGCCTGCCGGACGTGCGGTGCTGGCACAAATCCCGGTGCGCGCGGAATTGGGTTTTCGGGTTTTCAAATGGAAGGTCGGCGTCGGCGATATCGCCGACGAACTGTCGCTGCTCGACGACGTGTGTGCGGCGCTGCCGAGTAACGCGAAACTGCGGCTTGACGCCAACGGCGCATGGGATCGGCGGAAGGCGGAGCGCTGGCTGGAGCGGTGTGCGGAACGGCCGGTGGAATTTGTCGAGCAGCCCTGCTTCGTCGAGACTTCGCAGGGCGCGGCCCGGCAGCGGAAAACGGAGGAGTTGCTGTTGGGATTGGCGGGGGATTTTCCCACGCCGCTGGCGTTGGATGAATCGCTCGTCGGCGAGGGCGACATTGAACGTTGGCTCGGCGCCGGCTGGCCCGGGATTTTTGTCGTGAAGCCGTCGCTGATGGGAGACGTGACGACGGCAATGGCGCGATTGAGTAAGGCGAAGGCCGACGTGGTGTTTTCGTCGGCGCTGGAAACAGCGGTCGGCGCGCGCGCGGCGCTGCGCGTGGCGTTCGCTTGGAACGGTGGAGCGGATGCACGTGGCGCCCCGACCCGCCGCGCCCTGGGCTTCGGCGTTTGGCCGCTGTTTGCGGACGCGCGCTGCGACGGACCGTTTGCCGCGCCATTCTGGCGGAGCGAGGATGTGGAACGGCTCAACCCGGAGGCCGTGTGGACCGCGCTCAGTTGAGCGCTCTACTGCGCGCCACGGGCTGCGCCGAGTTTCTAGGCGACTTTGTCTTCCTGGTTGATCAAGCGCAGCGCGCGGCTGTGCCGCAATTGATAATCGAAAATTCAAAAGCGAAAATCGCGGAAGGCTGGCTATGCATCGCGACGGGCGGCACCGGGGGTGGTCCCCTGAAGTTCGCCCGCCATGACGAACACACCTTGCTGGCCGCGGTGGGTGGCTTCTGTGCGCATTTTGAGCTCCCACGTGTCAATGCGGTCGATGTCCTGCCGGCCTTTCACGTGAGCGGCTTGATGGCGCGCGTGCGTTGTGCGGCGACCGGCGGGGTGCATGTGGCGTGGGATTGGAAACGGCTCGAGGTGGGGGAGCGGCCGGTGCTTGCGCGCGGCGACGAACCCTGGGTGATCTCGCTGGTTCCGACGCAGCTGCATCGGTTGCTCGCGCAACCGCTGGCGACCGAGTGGTTGCGTGGATTCGAGATTATTTTTGTCGGTGGCGGCCCGCTGTGGCCGGAGTTGGCGGACGCGGCAGCGCGAGCGGGACTGCGCCTTGCGCCGAGCTATGGTATGACGGAAACCGCGGCAATGGTTGCGGCGTTGCGGCCGAAGGAATTTCTCGCGGGGGCGCGCAGCTCCGGCCCGTTGCTGCCCCATGCCCAGGCGTGCGTCGATCCCGACGGCGTCGTGCGCATCCGTGGCGGGTCGGTTTTTCGCGGTTACTTTCCGGCCACGAGTGTGGCGCGGGAATTTGTATCCGAAGATCTCGGGCGATTCGACGAGCGCGGGCATTTGCATCTGCTCGGTCGGCGCGACGCCTTAATCATCACCGGGGGAAAAAAGGTGCAGCCGGCGGTGGTCGAGGCGGCGCTGCGCGCCAGCGGGGAATTTGTGGATGTCGCCGTGATCGGCGTGCCAGATGCGGAATGGGGCGAGGTGGTCGTGGCGTGTTATCCGTGCGGGGTGCGCCCGCCGGACTGGGCGCGCGCCGTGGCAACGCTCGCCGCCCACGAACGGCCGAAGCGTTTTGTCGCGATCGCCGACTGGCCGCGAAACGCGCAAGGCAAGGTGAACCTGGCGGCGCTGCGGGCGTTGCTCGCCAAGTAGCGCGGTGCCTTCCGCCCGCGGTTGGAAAACCAGCAAGGCTGGACCACGGATGGCACGGATGAACACGGATAGTTTCACGCAGCAGAGTTTCATCCGTGGTCATCCGTGCCATCCGTGGTGAGTGCCTGGCGGTTGTTGTCGGCGCGGGCTGAAGCACAGCGCCATCCGCGGCGTCACGTTACCTCGGATTTTTTCGTGTCTTTCGCGTGTTTCGTGGTCTCCTTTCTGTCTCGTGACCAAAAACGAAATCGCCGATGTGCTCACCGAGATTGGGACGCTGCTGGAGCTCAAGGGGGAAAATCCGTTCAAGGTGCGGGCTTACCAGACCGGAGCGCGCGCCCTAGAAGCGATCGAGGAGGCGGAGCTGGACCGGTTGACCCGTGAGGAGAAGCTCGGGACGATTAAGGGCATCGGCGATGCGCTCGTGCAGAAAATCACCGAGCTCCACACGACGGGCCGGTTGGAGTTTTTCGAGAAATTGAAGGCGACCGTCGAACCGGGGCTCGTGGAGATGCTGCAGATTCCGGGGCTGGGTCCGAAGAAAATCCGTGCGTTGCACGACAAGCTTGGCATCGCGGAAATCGTGGCGCTGACGGCGGCGTGTCACGACGGGCGGGTGGCCGCGCTCGACGGGTTCGGCGAGAAGACGCAGGAAAAAATCCTCGCCGGGATCAAAAACCGCGAGGCCTACAGCAAGCGGCACCTCTGGTGGGATGCGTGGGAAATCGCCGAACCGATTGTGGCGGGACTGCGGGCGCTGCCGCAGGTGCGGCGCGCGGAATCGGCGGGAAGCTTGCGCCGCGGGATGGAAACGGTGGGCGATTTGGATTTTCTCGTCTCCGCTGCGGAAGTGGCGCCGGTCGTCGCGTGGTTCGTGGCGATGCCACACGTGAAAGAGGTGACCGCGCAGGGCGAAACGAAGGCGAGCGTGCGATTCGAGAGTGGCTTGCAGGCGGACTTGCGCATCGTGCCCGACGAGCAATTTGTCTTTGCGCTGCATCACTTCACCGGCTCGAAGGACCACAACGTGCAGATGCGCCAGCGCGCGCTCGCGCGCGGGCTCAGTTTGAGCGAGTGGGGGCTCGTGCCGGCGGCAGGCGAGGGGACGGCGAAGGAAAAGGCGGAAATGCGGAGAAGTGAGAAGGTGGAAAACGAAACCGAGCTCTTCCGTTCCCTTGGTCTGCATTTCATTCCACCCGAATTGCGGGAGGGACTGGGTGAAATCGAGGCGGCGGAGGGCGGAGAATTGCCGCGGCTCGTCGAGCTCGCGGATTTGCGCGGTGCATTTCACAACCACACGACGGCGTCGGACGGGCGCAACACGCTCGCGGAAATGACGGCGGCGGCGGACGCGCTCGGCTGGGAATACCTTGGTATTGCCGATCACTCGAAGGCGAGTTTTCAGGCGAACGGCCTGAATGAAGAGCGGCTGTTGAAACAGATTGCGGAGATTCGGGCGCTCAATGCCTCGCAGCGTTTCAAGACCCACGTGTTTGCCGGTTCCGAAGTCGATATCCTCGCCGACGGCCGGCTCGACTTCGACGATGCGCTGCTGGCGCAGTTGGACTACACGGTTGTCTCGGTGCACAACGCCTTCGCGCAGGAGGAGGCGACGATGACCGCCCGCATCATCCGCGCGATCGAGCAACCGGCCACGACGATGCTCGGCCATGCGACCGGACGGCTCCTGCTGCGTCGCGAAGGCTACCGCGTCGATCTCGGCAAGGTGATCGATGCGGCAATTGCGCACGGCGTGATCATCGAGCTCAACGCGAGTCCGTGGCGGCTCGACCTCGATTGGCGCCTCTGGCGCAAGGCGGCCGATCGCGGCCTGCTCTGTGCGATCAATCCGGACGCGCACGACACCGACGGGCTGCGGCATGTGCGCGCGGGCGTGAATGCCGCGCGCAAGGGCGGTCTGCGCCGTGAGCAGGTGCTCACGACGTGGCCGCGGGCGAAAGTGAGCGACTGGCTGCG
>JANNEY010000180.1:0-43251 GCA_031379235.1 Opitutaceae bacterium
GCGATCCGATTGCCCCGCCCGCCCCACCCAACCCCGGCGAGATCACCCTCCTCCTCCAGCGCGCTGATTCGGGCGATACGTCGGCGGCGGAGAGAATTCTCCCGCTCGTTTACGCGGAGCTCCGCAAACTCGCCGCGGCGAAGATGGCGCGCGAAGCCGCGGGCCAGACCCTCCAGCCCACCGCCCTCGTGCACGAGGCGTGGCTGCGGCTCGGCGGGGCGGCCCAGCCCGACTGGAAAAATCGGGCGCACTTTTTCGCCGCCGCCGCCGAGGCCATGCGCCGCATCCTCGTCGACAACGCCCGCCGCAAGCACGCCCTTCGCCACGGTGGCGCCGTGGAAAAGCTCAGCGCCAACGCCACCGGCTTCGACGTCGCCGCGCCGCTCGCGGACGAGGAACTGCTCCGCCTGAACGACGCGCTCGACGCCCTCGCCACCCACGATCCGCGCAAGGCCGAACTCGTGAAGCTCTGGTATTTCGTCGGCCTCAAGCTTGACGAAATCGCCGCGACCCTCGCCATCTCCCCCCGCACCGCCGACCGCGACCTCGCGTTTGCGAAGGCCTGGCTCGGCAAGGAAATCAAGCGCCTGCGCGGCTGAGCGCGTGCCGGCTTGGAGTGGCACGGAATCGAAACTTCTTTGTTTCCTCGATGCTTCCAGTGGAGCTGGAGAATCGGGGAGCCCCGAAGGGGCGCAAAGTTGATAGCCCAGGGCAACGCCCTCGGTAGTGATGGGAAAAACACCAAGCCCTGAAAGGGCGAAACTCGCCCATGCGGTTTCGCCCCTTCAGGGCTCGGCAATTTTTTGGTGAATTCCCGGGGCGTTGCCCCGGGCCATCGACCTCTGCCCCGTTGGGGCTTTCGAGCCACGGCCCGTCCACTGGCAACAGCGAAAATATTTTCACGCGCGATGGCGCTTTGGCGCGCCCGATTCCGCGTTGATGGGTGAACGACCGCCCATTCCGGCGCGGCCCATTCCGAAAACCACCAGTCCATCCTCGCCATGAAATCCACGACCCGCTCCCGCCTCCTCGCCCTCACCCTCGTCCTCTCGGCCGTCTCCTCGCTGACCGCCCAGGACTCGGCCACCCCCGCCAATCGCGCGGCGCAAACGGTCACGACCGTCGCCCCGAAATACCCCTACCTCATGCGTCGCGCCGAAGCCACGGCCGAAGTCACCGTCTCGTTCAAGGTCGACGCCAAGGGCGTCGTGACCGGGGCCAAAATCGTCGACAGTAACAATTCCGAGTTCGTCAACCCGACCCTCGACGCCGTCAAGCAGTGGACGTTTGCCCCCGCGATCAAGGACGGCAAAGCCATCGAATCACAAATGGTGCAGAAGTTCACGTTCAGCGTTCGCGATCAGGCCGAGTCGGAGCGCGCCGCGCAGATCGCCTCGAAGAAGCGCACCAACTGATTTCACGCCCGCCAGTGTCCGGTCGCACCTCCCGCCTGATTCCCAGGCGGGATTTTTGCTCGCAGTGCCGCCCGCCAGCCATCGCACTCCTCCCACCCCGCCGATGCCCTCCGACGAAGATCTTTTCGGCGACGCCCGCGCGCTGCCTCTCGCCGAGCGCGCCGCCTTCCTCGACCGCGCGTGCGCCGGTGATGCCGCGCAGCGCGCGCGCCTCGATGAACTGCTCGCCGGCATTTCCGAGGGTGAGCGCATGATGCCCACCGCCTTCGTGCCGCGCCCTCCGCTCTCGCCCGAGGAAAAACCCAGCGACCGCATCGGCCGTTACAAGCTCCTCGAAAAAATCGGCGAGGGCGGCTGCGGCGTCGTCTGGATGGCCGATCAGACGGAGCCCGTGCGTCGCCGCGTCGCGGTCAAGGTGATCAAGCTCGGCATGGACACCCGGGCCGTCATCGCCCGATTCGAGGCCGAGCGCCAGGCGCTCGCGATGATGGATCATCCGAACATCGCCAAAGTCCTCGATGCCGGCACGACCGACGCCGGCCGGCCCTACTTCGTGATGGAGCTCGTGCGGGGCATACCCATCACGCGCTATTGCGATGAGGCCAACCTCTCCACCGAGCGACGGCTCCAACTGTTCATCCAAGTCTGCCACGCGATCCAGCACGCGCACCAGAAGGGGATCATTCACCGCGACATCAAGCCGTCGAACATCCTCGTCGCGCAGCACGACGATGTCGCGGTGCCCAAGGTGATCGATTTCGGCATCGCCAAGGCCACGCAGGGTCCGCTGACCGAGGCGACGGTGTTCACCGCGTTTGAACAGTTCATGGGCACGCCGGCCTACATGAGCCCGGAGCAAGCCGAGTTCAGCGGCCTCGAGGTCGATGGCCGCTCCGACATTAATTCGCTCGGCGTGCTGCTCTACGAGTTGCTCACGGGCCGGCCGCCCTTCGATCCAAAGAGCCTGCAGCAGGCGGGCATCGACGAAATCCGCCGCATCATCCGCGAGGTCGAACCGCCGCGACCCTCGACGCGGCTCAGCGCCCTCACGCTCTCCGATCGCACCGTGCTCGCGAAGCTCCACGGCGCACAGGTCGCGCAACACACCAGCCAGTTGAGCGGCGATCTCGACTGGATCGTGATGAAGTCGCTCGAAAAAAACCGCACGCGCCGCTACGAGAGCGCGACCGCGTTTGCCCTCGATGTGCAGCGCCACCTCGGCCACGAGCCGGTCGTCGCGCGTCCGCCGAGCGTGGCCTATCGCACCGGAAAACTCCTCCGCCGTCATCGCTTTGGTTTCGCTGCTGCCGCCGTCATCGGGCTACTGCTCGCCGTCGGCACGTTCGTCAGCGTGCGCCAGGCCCGACGGGCCGAGCGGGCCGAGGCGCGCGCGCCGGCGCCGGCACTCAATCCGAAGTCGATTGTCGTGCTGCCGTTCGAAAATCTCAGCGCCGACGCGGCCGCCAACGAGTTTTTCGTCGGCGGCATGCACGCGGATGTGATCGCGAGCCTTGCGCGGATTCCCGACCTGCGCTGTGTGCCGCTCACGACCGCGCTGACCTATCGGGATGCGAAAAAAACTCCGCGGGAAATTGCGCGCGAACTGCAGGTCGCCTTTGTGCTCAATGCTTCGGTGTTCCGCAACGGCCAGAAAGTCAGCCTCACCGCCGCCCTGACCAACGCGGGCACGGCGGAGCGCGTCTGGAGCAAGACCTACGAGCAAGACCTCTCGGGGATTTTCGCGCTGCAAGCCGAATTGGCCCAAGCCATCGCGGTGGAATTGAAGGCGGCGGTTTCGGCCGAAACCCGGAAACTGCTCGAGCGCCGACCGACGGAAAACTCCGCCGCCTACGACCTGTTCCTCAAGGCGAGGGAGATGACGAACCGCAGCCTCGCCGGGGCCAGGTCGCCTCCGCGTGCGGCCGGTGGGAAGTCGTTTTTCGAGGTGCAGGAGTCGTTGCTCTCGAGCGCAGTGATGCTTGATCCGAAATTTGCGGACGCGTGGGCCGAGTTGTCGCGGGCCAACAGCTTTAACTACCATGGGGTTTACACGGCCACCCTGCCGGACCGGTCGGCCACCCGCCGCACGAGCGCCCGGCGGGCAATCGCCGAGGCCGTCAAGCTCGCGCCCGACGCCGCCGAAGTGCGGCTCAGTCACGGCTACTACCTACAATACTGCGAACGCGACTACCCCGGCGCCATCGGCGAATTTGAAAAGGTGGTGCGCCAGCAACCCAACTCCCCGGAACCCTTTCTCGCCCTCGGCCAGCTCCAACGCGCCCAGGGAAAATGGACCGATGCCCTCGCCAGTTTCCGTCGCGCGGTCGCGCTCGATCCGGCGAGCTCGGCTGCCGCTAACGCTTTGGGTCTTCTGCTCAGTGCCGGGCGACGTCGGGAGGACCTCAAGGGTGCCCGAGACAACGTCCCGAGCGCCGGTGCCAAGCTCGATGGGAGGTCCTCGTATTTCGCCACCGGCTCCACGCTCGCGATGGAAACATATTTGCAGGAGGAGAAGAATGAGCGAGCCCGGAACGGCGCGATCCTCCGGTTTGCCCAACAACACGAGAAATTCGTCGACGCCCTGGATCTGACCACGTTTCCGGCGCCCGCGCTCGCGTTTACCGGATCTTGGGACCAGCCCTTGCACATTGCGGTCATCATGGCCGGCAAAGGAAAAGTCCCCGAGGCCCGCCGCCTGCTCGAACATGGACCGGCCAACCTGCGTGCGCGCCTCGCGCTCGACCCGGCGAACCCGATGTTGTTGGGCGATCTCGGGTGCATCGAGGCCGTGCTCGGCCATCCGGAGGAAGCACTGCGGGCGGCACAACAGGCCACGGCGATTACGCCGATAGAGCTCGATCACTGGCAGGGGCCGCCAGTGTTGGAGAATCTGGCCTTCGTCTATGCGTGGACCGGCGACAAGACCCGCGCGATCGAGGCCTACGCGCGGCTGCTCCAATCCCCGTTTTTAAGTGCCCGCTTGGGGATCAACGTGCACATCATGCGCCACGCCCTGTGGTATTCCCCGCTCCGCGGCGACCCGCGCTGGGAAGCGCTGCTCGCCGACCCAAAGAACAACGCGCCGTTGTTCTGAGCCATGCGATGAACCGCGACGAAGACATTTTTTCCGATGCCTGCGCGCTGCCCCTCGCCGAGCGCGCCGCCTTCCTCGACCGCGCGTGCGCCAGTGATTCCGCGCAACGCGCGCGCCTCGATGAGCTCCTCGCCGGCATCTCCGAGGGCGACCGCATGATGCCGACGGCCTTCGTGCCGCGTGTCTCGCTCCCGACCGGGGAAAAGCCCAGCGACTGGATCGGCCGCTACAAGCTGTTGGAAAAAATCGGCGAGGGTGGCTGCGGCATCGTCTGGATGGCGCAACAGGAAGAGCCGGTCCGCCGCCGTGTCGCGCTGAAAGTCATCAAGCTCGGCATGGACACCAAGGAAGTGATCGCCCGCTTCGAGGCCGAGCGTCAGGCGCTCGCGCTGATGGAACACCCGAACATCGCCAAGGTGCTCGACGCCGGTGCGACGGCCAGCGGCCGGCCCTACTTCGTGATGGAACTCGTGCGCGGCGTTCCGATCACGCGCTATTGCGACGGCGCCAACCTCTCGACCACGCAGCGGCTGGAGTTGTTCGCCCAGGTCTGCCACGCGATCCAGCACGCGCACGAAAAGGGCATCGTCCATCGCGACATCAAGCCCTCGAACATCCTCGTCGCCCAGCACGACCACCTCGCCGTGCCCAAGGTGATCGACTTCGGCATTGCGAAGGCCACGCAGGGCCGGCTGACGGACGCGACGCTGTTCACCGCCTTCGAGCAGTTCATCGGCACGCCCGCCTACATGAGTCCCGAGCAGGCGGAGTTCAGCGGTCTCGAAGTCGATACCCGCAGCGACGTCTATTCGCTCGGTGTGTTGCTTTACGAACTGCTCGCCGGCCGGCCGCCCTTCGACCCGAAGAGTCTGCAACAGGCCGGCATCGATGAGATCCGCCGCATCATCCGCGAGGTCGAGCCGCCGCGTCCCTCGACGCGCCTGAGCACGATGGCGGCGTCCGATCGCACGGCGCTCGCGAAGCTCCGCGGCGCAGTGCCGACGCAGCATTCCACCCAGTTGAGCGGCGACCTCGATTGGATCGTGATGCACTGCCTCGAAAAGGATCGCTCGCGCCGCTACGCCACGGCGAACGAGCTCGCGCTCGATCTCGGCCGGCACCTGCGCCACGAGCCGGTCGTCGCGTGTCCGCCGAGTGTGGCGTATCGCACGGGAAAACTCCTCCGTCGCCATCGCTTCGGTTTCGCCGCGGCGGCCGTGGTCGGTCTCGCGCTCGTCTTGGGCGCAGCGGTCAGCCTGCAGCAATCGCGGCGGGCGGCGCGCGCTGAACTCGCTGCGGTCGAGGCCAAGGCCGGGGCGAAGGTTCCCGCCCCACGCGTCAACCCAAAGTCCATCGTGGTGCTGCCGTTTCGGAACGTGAGCGATGACCCGGCCCCCCAGGCGTTTTTCGTCGCCGGCCTGCACCAGGATCTGATCGCCGGCCTGGCCGGGATTCGCGACCTGCACTGCGTGCCGCAGGAAACCGCGCTGACCTATCGCGATTCGAAAAAAACCATGCGCGAGATTGCCGACGAGCTACAGGTCGCCTTCGTGCTTAAGGCGACGGTGCGCCGCGAGGGCCAGAAAGTGAGCCTCACCGGGGAGTTGACCAAGGCCACCGATGCGACCCGGATCTGGAGCAAGACCTACGAACGGGACGTCGCCGGCATGTTTGCGGTGCAAGCGGAGCTGGTGCGGGAGATCGCGGCGGAGCTAAAGACGGTGGTCTCCACCGAGGCGACGCAGCTCCTCGCGCGCGGGCCCACCGACAATCCCGCGGCCTACGACTTGTTCCTCAAAGCGCGGGCATATGGGCGAAAAAGTCTCTTCGATGCCACGCAGCGCCAAAAAAAGGTCATCGAGGGAGTTCCCGTGAGTCAGTTGCGGGAGTCGTTGCTCACCAGTGCCGTGACGCTCGATCCGAAGTTTGCGAGCGCGTGGGCCGAACTGGCCCGGGCGCAAAGTTTTTTCCATCGCTTCGGTGGTGGCGATGATCGATCCGGCGCCGCCCGCCTCGCTGGCACTCGTCGGGCGATTGAAGCTGCGATTGCATTGGCTCCTGACGCGCCGGATGTCTTGATCAGCCAGGGCTATTACCTGAGTTTCCTAGTCGGCGATTACGTCCGCGCCGCCGCCGCGTTGGAAAGGGCGGCGCACCTGCAACCCAACTCCCCGGATCCGTTCTATGGCCTCGCGCTGATCCAGCGACGCGAGGGAAGATGGAGCGACGCGCTCGCCAATTTGCGACGCGCCGTTGAACTCGACCCGGCCAACGCGGACGTGTCCGCAGAACTATTGGTCCTGCTCGCTGCCGGTCGACGTTACGCAGAGGGTGCGGCCGAGAAGAGGCGATCCTTGGCCTTGGGGACGCTGGTCCCGAACGACGCGGTCAAGTATAACGAGGCGCGTTCAACGTATATGGCCGCCGGTTCGACGGTCGAGCTGGAGAAATACGTTAATAACCCTGGCGGGCTCTTCACGTTTGGTCGACAGCATGAGAAATTTGCCGACGCCTACTTCGAGCTCGTGAAAGACCAAAAACCCCCGGGACCGTCGTTTACCGGGGATTGGGCCTTCAACGGCCTGCACATTGCGGTGATGCTGGCGGGCAAAGGGCGCATGGCTGAAGCGCGCGCGGTGCTGGAGCACGCGCCGGTCAACCTGCGGGCCCGACTGGCGCTCGACGAGACGAACGTCAGTTTGTTGTGCGACCTCGCGTGCGTCGAAGCGGTGCTGGGCCATCCGGAGGAGGCGTTGCGGGCGGCGCGTCGAGCCGTGGAGCTGGTGCCCACCGAAAAGGATCACTGGGAGGGTCCGCAGGTGGAGGAAAATCTGGCCTTCGTTTACGCGTGGACCGGCGACAAAACCCGCGCGATCGAAACCTATGCGCGGCTGCTCCAGACACCGATGGTGAGTCCGCGCATGGCTGGGAATACCGTCCATGTCATGCGCCACGCGCTGTGGTTCGCCCCGCTGCGCGGCGACCCGCGCTGGGAAGCGCTGCTCGCCGACCCGAAGAACAACGCGCCGCTGTTCTGAGAGGGCGGGCTGCGCGAGTGCGGGTGAGCGCTCGCCTTGGCAAAAACTTCGGCGGGCTCGCTTCACGTTGAGGCGCCCCTCGGTTTCCTAATACCACCGGCTGTTGTTTATTAGACTTTTGTCATCGCGAGGTGCGCGAAGCGCGCCGTGGCGATCCAGCTGGATGGCTTCGTCGCTTCGCTCCTCGCCATGACAATCCAAATATCAATAGGCATTGGTATAAGCTGGGTAGATGCCTCGTGCGCGCCCGTCGGGAAAGGGCGCGCACAAGGCGCCCCCTGCTACGAAATCAACTCGGGACGGTGAGACTTGCGAGAAGCTGAGATGCACCCCTTCACGTTCATCTTACCGCGCGGGCCTTGCGGAACTGACGCACCTCCGCAGGTTCAAAGCCGCCATGCTTGTGCGGCTTTTTCATGTCGTGGGTGTTTTCCTGTCACTCGCCAGTGTGCTGCGCGCGCAGCCGCTCACGCGCACGGCGGCGACTTCGCTGCGGATGCCGGCCAACCCGCCGGCCACGAACTACACCACCGCGCGCGCCTTCCCGGCGCTGTCGTTCACGCAACCGGTCGCCATCGTCACGCCGCCGGGCGAGACGCGGCGGCTCTTCGTCGTCGAAAAAGTCGGCCGCATCTGGGTCATCCCGGATGTCACCGCCGCCACTCCCACGCGCACGCTCTTCCTCGATCTCACCGCGCGCGTCGCCACCAACGCCAACGACTCGTCCGACGAACGCGGGCTGCTCGCGCTCGCATTTCATCCGGGCTACGCGAGCAACGGCCAGTTCTTCATCTGGTATTCCGTCAACGCTACGACCACCGCCGGCACCGGGCTGCACACGCGGCTCGCGCGTTTCCTCGCCTCCGGCACCGACGCCAATCTCGCCGACGCCAACTCCGAGCAGCCGCTCCTCACCCAGCGCGACGAGGCCACCAACCACAATGGCGGCCAGCTCGCCTTCGGCCCCGATGGCTATCTCTACCTCTCGATCGGCGACGAGGGCGGCGCCAACGATCAGTTCGCCAACAGCCAGCGCATCGATCGCGATTTTTTCGCCGGCGTGATCCGGATCGATGTCGATCGGCGGCCCAGCTCGCTCGCACCGAACGCCCATCCCGCCGTCCACGCCGGCACCTACACCGTCCCGCCGGACAATCCGTTTGTCGGCGCCACGACATTCAACGGTGCGGCTGTCAGCCCTACGGCCGTGCGCACGGAATTCTGGGCGACCGGGCTGCGCAACCCGTGGCGTTTCTCCTTCGATCCGGCGACCGGCCGGCTCTGGCTCGGCGATGTCGGCCAGGGCACGCGCGAGGAAATCGATGTAATCGTGCGCGGCGGCAACTACGGGTGGAACTACCGCGAGGGTTTCGTCGCTGGTCCGCGCGCCAATCCTCCCGCCGCCGCGAGCGCGACGTTTCTCGCGCCGATCTGGGACTACCCGAATCCGGCACAGGGCTCGTCAGTCACCGGCGGCATCGTGTATCGGGGTTCCCGTTATCCGGCGCTCGTCGGACATTATCTCTTCGCCGATTTCGTGAGCGGCCGCATCTGGGCGCTCAACCCCGACGGCGAAAATCCGGTCGCACCCGACCGCGTGCAGCTCCTCGCGACCGACGGCGGCATCGCGGGCTTCGGCCTCGATCCCGCGACGGGCGACGTGCTGCTCGCCGATCTGACGGAGAACGCGATCAAGCGGCTCGTCGCCGCGCCCGCCGGTGGGAGCACGCCACTACCGGCGACACTCTCGGGCACGGGTGCGTTTGCCAATCTCGCCACGCTCACGCCCGCCGCAGGTGTCGTCGCCTACGAGCCCAACGTCTCGTTCTGGTCCGACCACGCGACGAAGCGCCGCTGGTTCGCGCTGCCCAATACGAACGGAGCGTTTGGTTTCGCCCCCGACGGCGCGTGGGCGCTGCCGACGGGCGCCGTGTGGGTGAAACATTTCGATCTCGAACTCACGCGCGGAAATCCCGCGACCGCGCGCCGCATCGAGACGCGCTTTCTCGTGAAGACCGCCACGGGCGTCTACGGCGCGACCTACCGCTGGAACGACGCGCAGACTGACGCCACGCTGGTCCCCGACGAGGGCACGGACCAGACGTTCACCGTCGTCGAGAATGGTGTCGCCCGGCCGCAGACGTGGCGGTTTCCCAGCCGCGCCGAATGCCTCACCTGCCACACGCAGGCCGGCGGCTTCGCGCTCAGTTTCAACACCCGGCAGCTCAACCGCGATCACGCGTTTCCCGGGGGCACCGCCAACATCATCGCCGCGCTTGCGCAGTCCGGCTATCTCGCGGGCGCGCCGCCGTTGAGCCCGCCAACCGGCACCGCGACCAATCTCCCCGCGCTCGCCGCGGCCGACAACGCCGCCGCCTCGCTCGAACTCCGCACGCGCTCCTACCTCGACGCGAACTGCGCGCAGTGCCACCAGCCCGGCGGCACCGCGCTCGGCACCTGGGACGCGCGCTCCTCGATCCCGCTCACGCTGGCGAACATCATCAGCGGCCCGCTCATCGACAACGGCGGTGATGCCGCCAACCGCGTGATCGTGCCCGGCGATGGCGCGCACTCGCGGTTGCTCCGTCGCATCGCCACGCGTGGCCCCGGCCAGATGCCCGCGCTCGCCACCAACGAGCGCGACCTCGCCGCCGAATCTCTCCTCGCCCAATGGATCGGGTCGCTCGCCGCTTCCGGCCCAATCGAAGCGCCCAGCCGACTTATTAACCTTTCCGCACGCGCACGCATTACGCCGGGTGAAGGCACGCTCATCCTGGGCTTCGTCACGGCGCCCGGCGGCACGCGGAACGTTTTGCTTCGAGCGGTCGGCGCGACGCTGGCGCTGCCGCCGTTCAATCTCACTGGCGTGGTCTCCGACACGGTGCTCACGCTGCGCAGCCCGAATCCGGCTCCGCGTGTGATCGCTTCCAACGACAACTATAGCAGCACCGACGCCGTGCTGTTCACCGCGGTCGGAGCTTTCCCGCTCGGCCCCGGTTCGAGGGATTCGGTGATCGCCACCAGCCTGCCCCAGGGCGTCTACACCGCCGAAGTAACCACGACCGTCGGGGTCGGTCCCGCCACGGGCATCGCCCTCGTCGAAATCTACGATGCCGAGGCGACTTCAGCCCGCGACGCCGGCCGATTGATCAACATGGCGGTGCGAGGATCCGTCGACACCGGGGCCAACCTGCTTTTTGCCGGGCTCGTCGTGAGCGGCGGCGCGCCGAAGACTCTGCTCATCCGTGCGGTCGGCCCCGGCCTCGCGCCCTTCGGCGTGAACGGCATCCTCACGCAGCCTGCGCTCACGCTCTTCGCCGGCGCACAGGCGGTCGCCACAAATTCGGCTTGGAACTCGGCCGCCAATGCCGGCGCGATTCGCGACACGACGCGCACGGTCGGCGCCTTCACCCTCGCCGAAGGCAGCCGCGACAGCGCGCTGCTCGTGACGCTGCCGGCCGGCGCCTACACCATCCAAGTCGCCGGTGTGAACAACACGACGGGCGTGGCGCTCGTGGAAATCTACGAAGTGCCGTAGGCGCGCGGAAAAGCAGCCTCTCGAACAACCCAGCCTTGCCGAGCGAGGTTTTTTGGCGCACATCTCCGACGCTTCGTTCTCTTCCGAAGCCGCTTGCGCCACCCCGTTTCTTTTGTTCGAGCTTATCGAGCCACGACTCGCGCCCACGGTCTCGGTTCCACGTCGGTCCAATATTGTTTAACCCTGCGCGCTTTCTTCGTGCCTGACCCCTCACCATGCGCCACTCGGCTTTTCGACGCACCCTCGGCGGCACACTCCTACTCCTAGCGCTCGCGCTCGTCATCAGTTCTATTTCCCGAAAGAAGAACTCTGCGCCGAATCCCTCCGCGGCGCCGTTAATCGCATCAACGGCGCCGTCTACCCAGCATCCGCTGGCTTCGGTCGGCGCATCGTTTGCCCCCTCGGGCAACCCCTCGGCTACGACGACCGTGGCGCCAAAGGCCCGGACCGCGACGGATAAGATAGCTGCGTTCGATGCGTGGTTTCTCGCCCTTCGCCGTAACGAGAATCCTGTGCCCGCCCTCGGTGCGGAGCTCGCCCGCGCTCGGCGCGGGGCGCTGAAGGAACTCATCGCGACCAATCCCAAGGCCGCGCTCGCCGCGGCCGTGCCGCGCTCGCTGCGCAAAGAACTGCCCGCGGAAATTCAGGCCGAGCTCGAAACGCCCGTTGATGCTTTCGGTCGGTTCGAGGTGGCGATGAGTTGCTTCGGTAACGAGGAGAAAATCTACCGCTCCGCGGAAATCGACGGCCGGCGCTACATCGCAAACGTCTTTGGTCGCCGGCTCGCCGCGCTCAGCAAGAACCGCCTGCCGATTCACGGCATCGCCATCGACGATCAGCTCGCGATCGACGACGCGCCGTTTCGCCTCCTAGAAGATCCCGAGACCGGCGTCGATCCGCGCGAGGCACGCGACATCCGCATCGCCGTTGGAGACGAGCGCCAGAGTTTCACCACCGCCGTCGAACTCGACGCCTGGCGCAAACGCGCCGCCCACGCCGAGGCCGCGCCCGATCCTCACGCGATTCTCTCCGGCCCCGACACGGCCGCGGCGCCGGCCAACTGGACCTTCGGCGAAAAACGCGTGCTCTTCATCCGCGCCGAATTTCCCGACGACCCCGGCCTGCCCGTGACCGATGCCGAGATCAACGCCACCATGGCCGAGGTCGATCAGTTCTACCGCGACACGTCACGAGGCCGCTGCTCGATGCGCACGACCATTTTGCCCGGCGCACTTCGTCTCACGCGCAACAAGGGGGACTTCCTCAACAACACTTTTAACTACACGCACGTCTGGAACGAAGCCGTGGCGCTCGCACGCGCCTATGACGCCGCCAACGGCGGCACCGGAACCTATCACCCTGATCGTGCGGATCGCTTCATGGTGGTCTGCAAAAGTGTTTCCAGTTTCGGCTTCCTCGGCATCGCCACCGTGGGCTTCAGCGGCGCCCTGCTCAACGGCACCGTCGCGTCATGGGTCACCGCCCACGAACTCGGCCACAACCACGGTGTCTCCCACGCCAACGCGTGGCGACCCACCGGCCCCTCTCCCATCGGCTCAGGCACCCCCGAGTCGTATGGCGATCCTTTTGACGTGATGGGCAACACCGCCCGCCTCCCCGGCGCGCATTTCAACGTGAAGCACAAGGAAACGCTGCTCTACCTCGACAGCGATCAAATCGTCCCCGCCAATACCGATGGAGTCTACCGGCTCTTTCGCCACGACCACCGCGACGCCGCGGGCGCACAGGCACTGAAGATCGGCGCGGGCGACTACGAATTCTGGCTCGAGTATCGCCAGCAACCGCCGCGCCCCGAATTTCCCGAGCCCACCCGGCTGCGCACCGGTGTCCAGATGCGCTGGGGCCGCTTTCCCGCGAACGTCGGCACCACGGGCACCTACTTGCTCGACCTCACACCCAGCACGACGGGGACGATGGATGACGCGCCGATGATTTTCGGCGAAACGTTCCGCGACATCACCGCCGGCCTCAGCATCACCCCAATCGCCACCGGCGGCAGTGCGCCACGCGAGTGGATCGACGTGCGGGTCACCTACGGCGCCACCGGCGGCGGCAACCGCAACCCCATCCTCGCGGCGAGTGCGCCGACCGCCGTCGTGCCCGCGCGGACCGACCTCACCTTCACCGGCTCCGCCACGGATCCCGATGGGGATTCAACATCGGTGCGTTGGGATTTCGGCGACGGTCGGCCACTCACGATTGGCGGGACGGTTTCACACCGTTTCGCAAAGGGCGGCCCCGTGACGGTCGTCGCATCGGCGATCGATGGCAAGGGTGGCCTCGCCACGAAGTCCTTCGATCTCATCATCGACGATCCGCTGAACGAGTGGGCGCCGCAGGGTGGCGCGCAAGGCACGGCCTTCTTTGCCACGGTCGTCCATGATGGGCGCCAGTTTCTCGCCGCCGGCTCGAACTCACTCTACACCTCGCCTGACGGCCGCGGCTGGACGCGGCGTGCAGCGATCCCGAATCTCAATCCGCAGGAACTCGTTGTTGCCGGCTCAACCTATGTCGCCGTGGGCTCCCCATCCGCTTCTGCGACCGCGGGCGGTATCGCGCGATCAACCGACGGGCTCACCTGGGCAACTGTCACCCCGGCCGCACCACTCCTCGCGCTCGACAGTGTCGCTTTCGGAGCGGGGCGCTTCGTTTCGGTTGGCCGAGCTGGCACTATGTTGCACTCGATTGACGGCACCATCTGGTCCGCCTTGCCCGCGCTCACGACCCAGGATCTGCGCGCGGTCAGGTTTGCGGCTGGCCTGTTCGCCGCTGCGGGCAACGCCGGGACGATCCTCACTTCGCACGATGGCCTCGTGTGGACCAACCGCACTTTTTCGACTGGGGCTTCGATCACGTTCATCGTTCATCATCAGGGCAGATGGATCACGGGCAACGGGCCAAATGTCTGGACTTCGCCTGACACGCTGGCCTGGACGTTCGGCAGGGTCGAGAGCACAAGGCCCTTTGTCACAAAGCCGATCAGCCTCGGGCCCAACGGTCTCATCGTTCCCAGCCGTGATGACGACCGCATCTTTGCCTCGGACGACGGCGATACGTGGGATCCGATCCCTGTCGTCACGCCCACCACGAACAGCGGCCTGCGTGCAGTTGCCACGGACGGGGACACGGTTGTCGCCGTCGCCACCAACGGCCGAATTTTCCAGACGCGCACTCGTAGCGCTACCGCAACGGCTCCGCGGATCGCGACGAACCCGCCACCTCAGTTCGTGCCCGTGGGCCACGGAGTTTCGCTCTCCGTCGGACCGGCCGCGGTCGGCACCACCTACCAATGGTCGAAGAACGGGGAAGCGATTCCTGGCGCGACGCGCCCGACCCTCTCGATCGCCGGCGCGCAGCCCGGCGACAACGGCTCCTACATCGTCACGCTCACGAATTTCTCCGGCAGCACAGCGTCGGAGCCTGCCGCCCTCGCCATCGATCCCAACACCGCGCGCCTGATCAACCTCTCGATCCGCTCGCGGGCGGGCACGGGCGCGGAGGTGTTCACGGTCGGCTTCGTCGTCGGCCGATCATTTTACACCGTCAATGATCCCACCTCGGTGAAATCGCTCCTGCTCCGCGGCATCGGCCCGGCCCTCGGCGGGTTTGGCGTGGCCGGCGCACTCGCGGATCCGCGCATCGATTTCTTCGACGGCGCGACGCGCATCGGCACCAACGACGACTGGGGCCTCGGCACCACCGGCGTGGCCGCTCTCTCCAACACGTTCCAGCAGGTCGGCGCGTTTCCGCTGACGGCCGGCTCCAAGGATTCCGCGCTGCTCACAAGTTTCGCGCCCAAGGCCTACACCGTGCAGCTCAGCGGAGCCAACGGCACCACGGGCGCCGCGCTCGCCGAACTCTACGACCTCGACTCCGGCATCACGGGCCCGCGCCTCGTCAACGTCTCCGCCCGCGGCGCGCTCACCACCGGCGGCGGTCCGTTGATCGGCGGCTTTGTGCTGAGCGGCGGCGGCACGCGGACCGTGTTGATCCGCGCCGTGGGTCCCGGCCTCACCGCGTTCGGCGTGCCAGGGGCGCTCGCGCAGCCGGTGATCTCACTTTTTCGCGGCACGGAGATCATCGCCACCAACAGCGGCTGGACCGCCGCCGACAACATCGCCGCGATCCGCGCCTCGGCGGCACGCGTCGGGGCGTTCGCCCTCGCGGAGACGAGCCGCGACAGCGCGTTGCTCGAGACGTTGCCGACCGGTGCCTATACCATCCAGATCATCGGTGCCGGTGGCACGGCCGGCGTCGTATTAGCAGAAGTCTACGAAGTGCCGTAGCCTAACGAGGATCGGACCCCCCCTCGTTCGAGCGATGGGCCGGAGTAACTAATTCATTGTCGAGATCGGGCTTCGTCGTTTTTCGTCTTTCGTTCTCGTCCGCAACCAATCGGCGACAGCCAGTCTATGTCGCCGAAACCCTACGCAGTCCATCCGCTCACCTCTCACTAGGAAAGTCCTATCGTAGTTCAGCCACCTATTGGTCCAAACCCATGAAAAAACACCTCAGAAACTCGCTCGTGCTCCTCGGTTGTCTTGCGGGCTGGCCGCTCGCCGCGCAAACGGCACCGGCTGCCAGCAAAACCACCGCAGCCAAGGATGAGACTATCCTGCTCAATCCATTCGAAGTCTCGACGGCCAAGGACACCGGTTACGTCGCCGGCTCGTCCCTCGCCGGCGGCCGCGCCGAGACGCCGCTCGCGCTCACGCCCGCGTCGATTTCCGTGATGACGCGCGAGTTTCTCGACGACCTCAACATCATCGGCCTCGAGGACGCCGTGAAGTGGACCGTGAGCGTCATGCCCGGCAACGAGAACCAGAACCAGACGCCCTTCGGTTCCTTCGGCTTCAACTTCCGCAACACCGGCAGCGCCCAAAACTACCCGACACGGAACTACTTTCTCTTCTACGCCAATTCCGACACCTACAACACCGAGCGCTTCGAGTTCGCGCGCGGCCCCAACTCGCTCCTCTTCGGCGACGCGGCCCTCGGCGGCGTCTCGACCAACTTCACCAAGCAGGCGCGCTTCAACCAGCAGCGCCACGAGTTCCGCCTGCAAGGCGACTCCGACGGCGGCTGGCGCTCCGCCCTCGACACGCAATGGGGCAACCGCTCCTTCGCCGTGCGCGTGAACGGCCTTGTGCAGCGCAACGAAGGCTGGCGCGACGGCACCTACGAGAATCGCGACGGCTTCCACCTCGCCCTCTCCTACAAGGTCTCGCAGAACACCCAGATTCGCGCCGAGCACGAGACGCTGACCTGGAACTCGCTCATCTACCAGACCGCCTACTCGGACAACGTCTCCTTCTGGGATCGCACCACGGTCAACAACGCCACGACCCACGCGCTCAATTCCATCGCCGGCGCGGTTAACTTCGGCGTCGAGCAGTTTGGCGGCAATCCCTACTACGCCTACGCGCCCGCCATCCCCTCCGCCGGCGTGCAAGACTACCGTTGGGCCTACCGCTCGCGCGGCACGGGTTTCAACATCAAGCCCGAGGGCCGCTCGGACATCGCGCAGTTCCCCCGCCTGCCTTCGCGCGAATTCAACCTCGGCCCCAATGATGCCGACCAGATCCGCGCCCTCAACTACCACGCCGTCTACATCGATCAGCGCCTCACCCGGGACTGGTTCGCCCAGCTCGCCTACTTCCGCATGGATCACGACGCGGAGGCGCGCAACACCGAGGGCCGCGGCACCACCAACTACGTGGACGTAAACCGCTTCCTCCCCAACGGCCAGACCAACCCCAAGTTCGGCGTGCCCTTCGCCGACGTGGACCAGAACATCCAGTATCAGGACAACCGCGTGGAGGACATCCGCCTTCTCACCACTTACAAGTTCGACCTGCCCCGCGTGTTCGATCTCAAGCAGCGCTTCAGCGTCATCGGCGGCTTCCGTCCCGAGCGATTCGAGATGTGGCAGCGCCGCATGCGCTGGCTCAACAATCCCGCGCAGCCCAACGTCAACAACGTCGCGAACCAATTCCGCTACCGCCTCTATTGGGATGAGCCGCTGCGCTACGGCGTCGGCAACACCCCGCCGCCGTTCACCGCCCCGGCCGGCGCGCCGACGCCCCGGTTCGGCTACGCTGACATCGGCTTCGGCTCCAAGGAGCACAAGGATCTCACCTACGCGCAGGTCGTGTCCTCGACCACGCTCTTCAACGAGCGCATCGCCATCCTCAGCGGCATCCGCACTGACAAGTTGAAGCGCCTCATCCGCCAGATGATCGGCAACGACCCCGTCACCGGCTACACCACCTACGGCGGCTTCGATCCCGCGATCAAAGCGAACCGCATTGGCTACGAAGATGTGTCCCGCGTGAAGGTTACCTCGTCCAACATCGGCCTCGTCGGCTACGTCCTCCCGTGGCTCGCCGTGCAGGCCAACTACTCGGAAAATTTCGGCCTGCCCACCACCGGCGTGAACAAATACAACGGCGCCACCTTCGACCCCACACGCGGCAAGGGCCGGGACGTCGGCCTCAAGTTCTCGCTCCCGAACAACAAGCTCTACGCCGTCCTCACCCGTTACGATTCAGAGCAGGTAGAGCGCATCATCGGCGGCGGCAACGTTGGCAACATCCAGAACATCTGGCGCAATCTCGGCGACTCCACCGACGACAAAATCGGGTTCAACTACCGCGATACCGAGGACATCGAGGCCACCGGCTGGGAATTCGAGATCGTCACCAACGCGATCCCCAACTTCACGCTCACCGCCAACTGGGCCCGGCCCGATGCCACCATCATCCAGCAGCGTCCCGGCCAGCAGGCCTACTACGACGCCAACCTCGCCGAGTGGAACCGCCGCACCGATACACTCGCCCTCACCAACGCCGCCCTCGCCAACACCGTGCGCAACGACATCACCGCCGTGCGCACCACCCTCGAGGGCATCGCCAAGGGCGCGACGAACAACAACACGTTTAAGAACAGCGTAAACGTCTACGGCAGCTACAACGTGCGCTCTGGTCCGCTCAAGGGCCTGAACATCGGCGGCGGCGGCAACTGGCGCGACAAGCGCAAGATTGGCAACGTCGACGCACGCCTGAAATTCAACGTCGCCACCGCCACGCCCGTGCAAGTGCGCGAGGCGGCGTTCGACTACCTCTACGCACCGGGCACGATCGAGACCTCGATGCATGCGAGCTACGACCTGCGCCTCGCGCAGCGCTACCGCACGCGGCTCCAGCTCAACGTCTCGAACGTCTTCGACAACCGCGACCTCGTAATCACGAGCTACGGCACCTACAACGTGGGCGGCGTCGGCACCGGTCGTCTCGTCCAAAGCGACAACAGCTTCTACTACCTGAACCCCCGCAAGTTCACGCTCAGCACGGTCATCACCTTCTGAGCCGGAGGCCGCGCCTTTCGCCCGCGCCAATCATTTCAAGTTCGACGCCCCGCGCATCGGGCTTTTCTTTTTCCCCGAATCGAACCTCGGCTTGCTGCGCCCCAGCTTTTCCGGCAGTCCGTAGTCTACGCTGATGAACGTCCTGCCTTGGCTCATCGTCCCCGCCGCCTACCTCCTCGGCGGCGTCTCTCCGGGCTACTGGCTCGTGCGCCTCCACACCGGGGCCGACGTGCGCACGGTCGGCAGTGGCGCGACGGGCGCGACCAATGCCGCGCGCGTGCTGGGTGGCGGCGGGTTTGCCCTGGTGCTGGCGCTCGATGCTCTGAAAGGGGCGATCGCCGCCTGCGCGGCGCGCTGGGCGGGGTTGGACGGCGGCTGGGAATTCGCGGCGGCACTCGCGGTCGTCGTCGGGCACGTCTGGCCCGTGCTGCTGGGCTTCCGCGGCGGCAAAGGCCTCGGTCCGCTGCTCGGCGCTTGGCTGGTGCTCGCTCCCCTCGCCCTCGGGGCCTGCCTGCTCATCGCGGGGGCCGCATGGGGGGCCACCCGGCGCCGGGTGCCCTCGGGGCTGTTCGGCGTGATGCTGTTGCCAGCGGCCACGTGGTATGCCACCAAGTCGGTGCCCGCGGCGGTGCTCACGTTCGTCACATTTGGCATTGTCGCGCTCGCCCATCGCTCGCATTTCATTTCCGCCCCGCCGCCCACTTCCAATCCCTGACATGAAACCCACCCCACCCACGTTGAGGATCAAGGTCGCCACGGAAGAGTGGGAATTCGAGCAGATCCACCGGCTCAACTACCAGACCTTCGTGGAAGAAATCCCCCAGCACGCGCCCAACCCCGAGGGCCGGCTCGTCGACCGGTTTCACGCGGAGAACAAATATGTCATCGGGCTCAACGGTCGCGAGCTCGTCGCCATGTGCGCGCTGCGCGCGCTGCGGCCGTTCTCCCTCGACGGCAAGGTGCCCAATCTCGACGCCCACCTCCCCGCCGGCCGCAAGCCGATCGAGGCACGGCTCCTCGCGGTCGTGCCGGAATTCCGCAAGACCGCGGTCTTCGCGGAATTCTTCGGGCGCGTCGTGCGCCAATGCCTCGACGACGGCTACGATCTCGCCGTGCTCTCGGGGACGACGCGGCAGTCGAAACTCTACCGCCACCTCGGCTGCACGCCGTTTGGCCCGCTCGTCGGCAGCGCCGGCGCCCTCTACCAGCCGATGTATCTCACCTGCGAGGCGTTCACTCAGTCCACCGACCGCATCCCCGCGATCCGCGAGGTGCTCGCGGGCGAACGCGACGCGGAGCGGCCGCTCAATCTCCTCCCCGGTCCCGTGCTCACCGCGCCGGAAGTCGACGCGGCGTTCACCGCCCCCGCCATTTCGCACCGCTGCCCGGCCTTCCTCGATCAGCTCGCGGGCCTGCGCTCCGGGCTCTGCCGGCTCACCGGCGCGCGCGACGTGCAGGTGCTTGCCGGCTCCGCGTCACTCGGCACCGCCGTCGTCGCGGCCCAGCTCGCACTCCGCGACACCACCGGGCTCGTGCTCTCCAACGGCGAATTCGGCGAACGCCTCGCCGGCGAAGCGCGCCGCGCCGGCCTGCGCTTCGACTGGCTGCGCCTCCGCTGGGGCGACACGCTCGACCTCGAGCAGGTGAAGGCGTTTGCCGCCCGCGTCCCCCGCGGCGGCTGGCTGTGGTTCGTCCACCACGAGACCTCGACCGGATTTCTCAATCCCCTCGAAGAACTGAAACAACTCGCCGGCGATCACGGGCTGCACCTCTGCGTCGACTGCATCAGTTCCATCGGCGCGCTCCGGGTTGATCTGCGCGGCGTGCACCTCGCCACCGGCACGAGCGGCAAGGGCCTCGGCTCCTACCCCGGGCTCGCGCTGGTGTTTCACGACTACAATCCCCGCTCCGAACCGGACCGCCTCCCCGGCTACCTTGATCTCGGGCACTGGGCCGCGCACGCCAGCGCGCCGCACACGCACTCCTCCAACCTCATGGCCGCGCTCGCCGCCGCCGTCACCCTCGCGACGCCCGAGCGCATGACGCGCATCGCCACCAACGCCGCGTGGCTCCGCGCCGAGTTGCAGGCGCGCGGCTTCACCCTGCTCGCCCCGGAATTCGCCGCGTGCCCCGCCGGCATCACGCTCGCGTTTGCCGAGCCCAACCAGGCCGCGCAGATCGGTGAGGCGTTGGAGCAGCGCGGCTTCGCGCTCAACTTCCGCAGCAGCCACATGCTCGCGCGTAACTGGATTCAGCTCTCCCTGCTCGGCGACCCGCCGCGCGTGGCGCTCGCACGCTTTCTCCACACGCTGTGCATCGTCCACCGCCCGCTCGCGGCGACCGCGTCGCGTGCCACGGTCGCGCCCTGATTTTCCCCCAACCCAACCTTTCGCTTCACATTTCGTCTTTCCGTTTTCCATGCACCCCTCCCGCCTACTCCTCCTCGTCACGGCCACCGCGCTCGTCGCCTCCGCCTCGGCTCAAAACGTGCGCACCACGGGCAAGATTAACGAATTCTACGCCCAAAACTGCGTCAATTGCCACGGCGCGAAACTCGAAGGCGGCATGACGCCGGCCAACAACAAGGTGCCGTCACTGCTCAACGAGCAGTATCTCCACGGCAATGACGACGAGAGCATCGCGAAGAGCATCAAGGTCGGCTACCCGGAGAAGGAAATGCCCCCGTGGGGCGGCGCGCTCAGCGACTCGGACATCCGCTCGATGGTGATCTACATCCGCGAGCAGCAGTTCCTGTTCAAGCGCGGCCAGATCAAGATCGAGAAGCTGCCCGACGCCTTCGACGGCAAGAGCCAGCTCCACAATTTTCACGTCGATACCTGGGTCGCCGATCTCGTCGAGCCGTGGTCGCTCGCATTTCTCGGCGCCGACAAGGCCATCGTCACGGAGAAACTCGGCTACGCCTACCTGATCGACAAGGGCAAGCGCGCCGCGCGGCCGCTCATCGGCGTGCCGGCCGTCGACACCGGTGGCCAGGCCGGGCTCCTCGACGTCGTGCCCCATCCCGACTACGCGAAGAACGGCTGGCTTTATTTAGCCTTCAGCGATCCGCAGACCCGCGACGGGCAGCCGGTGAGCCTGACGCGTATCGTCCGGGGAAAAATTCGCGGCAACGCGTTCGTGGAGTCGCAAACAATTTTCCAGGCGCCCGTGGAGATGTATCCCAAGGCCGGCGGCGTGCACTTCGGCGGCCGCATCGCGTTTGACGGCAAGGGCCACATTTTCTTCACCATCGGCGAGCGCGGCACCGGGACGAATGCGCAAAACCTCGGCGTCGCGATGGGCAAGGTCCACCGGCTCAATGACGACGGCACCGTGCCCGCCGACAATCCGTTTGTGAAGGACGCGAAGGCGCTGCCCTCGATCTGGAGCTACGGCCACCGCAATCCGCAGGGCCTCGCGATGCATCCTGCCACCGGTGATCTCTACGACCTCGAGCACGGACCGCGCGGCGGCGACGAGGCGAATCTCGTGCTGCCCGGCCGCAACTACGGCTGGCCCGTGATCACTTGGGGGATGGACTACGCGGGCTCGCCCATGCCCGGCAGCGAAGGCACCGCCAAGGCCGGCATGGAGCAGCCGGTCACCTATTGGTTGCCGTCGATCGCGCCGTGCGGTGCGAGTTTCTACTCCGGCGACCTTTTTCCGAAGTGGAAAAACAGCCTGTTCGTCGCGTCGCTCGCGGCGAAGGAGCTGCGCCGCCTCGAAATCAGCGGCAACAAACTCGTGAGCCAAGAAGTGATCTTCAAGGGCGAGACGGACAGCAACCGCATCCGCCACGTCATCGGCGGGCCGGACGGCGCGCTTTACGTTCTCTTTCGCGAACGCATCGCGCGAATGACGCCGAAGGAGTGAGGCGTGGCCAGCCCACCCGCGCGCGCCACGAATGCACGCGCGGCGCGCTCGCGTGGTGCGAGGTGACGCTCGTCCGCCCTGCCCCGGCCGGCAGGCGGAAATGGACGAGGATACCTTCTGAAAACGCCCCGCGAATCGCAGCGCACGGATGCCGTCGGAAAAAATTCCACCCATGAGCTCCTCTCCCTGGCCCCACAATCGTTGGTTGCCGCCCGCTCGCATCGTCGCTTTCCACCGCTTTGTCCTGCTGCCCATGCTGCTCGGCTGGATCGCGCTGGGTGGCTTGCGCGCCGAATCGCCGGGGACCCGGGCGTTCAGACTCGGGGAACCGGTGCCGCTCACGCGCGAGACGCCGACGCAAGCGTTGCAGGTGGGCGTCGAAGCGCCGGCCGGCTTGGAATGGAAACCTGTCGGCACCGGTGCCTGGGTGGCGGCCCGCGTAGTGCTGGAGAAACCATACGGGATTGACGGTGGTGAGTTCTTGCACGCTTACCGGCCGGCAAACGACCCAAAGGTGGCGGTGCTCGAACTCGTTTACAGCGGACAAAACCCATTAAGCTATGGGACCATCATGATGGGCCGTCGGCGCGAGGTGGACGGCACCGAGCGCCCGGTTCGGATGTATCGCACCAAAGAGCGTGGATTGCTGGCTGTCTGCGAGCCGATCCTGGACGGCGAACTCCGGGATTCAGTGCTCTACCGCTTTGCCGTCGGCGAACCGGGACAGATCACGCTGCCCTTGATCGACGGCCGCCTGCTCTCGCTCAAACGTGGGGATTTCGCCGCAGAGAGGGGTGACCGCTTGGAGAAACTCGCCGCTCGGATCGACCCGGCGAAAGGCGGACCCGACTGGTCGGCGATCAACGATGATCTCGTGCTGTTTCTCGCGCTGGAGCAGGGATTCGAATCGATGGCCGGCGTGATGATTCACGGCACCTTGGAACCCTTGCTTGAGCCACTCGCGGCCGATCTCGCGGCGGAATCGCCGGCGGCGGAAAAATCCTGGCGCGAATTTGTGGGACGCGTGCAAAAGCTCCGCGCTGCTCACAAGCGCATCGACCCGCGCTCGTATGGCGTCGCGTGGCACGAGGCGCTCGTCGCCGGCGGCATCGCTGAGCGCGGAAAGTTCGAGCGGCTCGGCCGCCGCGGCCTCCGGGCGGCTCCGGCACCGAACCCCGAGGCGGCGGAGAAGCTCATCGCCCTCTGGCGCGAGGCGGATCGCACCGAGGACCACGAACGCCTGCTGGCGTTGCGCGCGCAGTGGCGCGCGGGGTTGAAGGACAAGGCAGCGCTGGCCGCGCTCGATCAGGCGATCATGCCCGTGCTCCGGCGCGAGATCGCCCGGCTGCACGAGGAAAACGAAAATCCCGGCACGGCCGCCGGGCTCGCCTTCCTCGCCTACCAATTGGGCGGCGGCGGCCCTCCCCCGCAGACCACGCTCGGCGCATTGACGGAGCCGGCCCCGGACGACAGCGAGCTCAACTTTGCCCGCTGGTATGCCCGCGTGGTTCTCACCGGCGTGTGGCCCGCGCTGGCGGCGGATCATCCCGAGTCACCGCGGCTCGTCGGATTTCTCCACGCCCATCCGGATTTCGCGGGGAATCCCGCGCAGGCGATGCTGGGGCTGCGCCCCGGCGCCACGAAGGAATTCTCGGAGGCGCTCAACCGGCGGCCCGGCCGCATTCCGGTGGTGCTCGCGGGCCCTTTGCTATTTTTGCCGGCAAAGGACGCGCCGCCCATCGACTGGCCGATGACGTTCACCAACACCGATCCCGGCACCTCGACCGACCCACTCATCCGGCAGCAGGAGCGCGTGCGCTCGCTCCGCGCGCGACCGCAGGATCTGCGCCAGAGCTTTTCCTTCTGGCGGTCAACCTACGAGGGGCCGCGCCGCCGCCTGCAAGAGCTGGCCGCAAAACGCCTCGCGCTCGAACAGGATCAAAACGCGGCGGCGGGCGCCGCGCAAAAAGCCCGGCAAGACTGGGCGGCGGCGCAGCAATGGTCGTGGGACCACCCGGTGCAGGTGATAAAATCCGGCGATAAGAACTACGAGCATTACGTCCGCGGAGGGCAGACCAGCGACATGGTGAAATTCGAGAAACAGCACGACAGCCACGTCGACCGGGCGATCGCCCTGCAGGGCTCGCTCGCGGCGGTAAAAGCGGAGGAGGCCGCCGCGTGGGCCGAGGCGCGGGGTTCCGGCATCCTCGGCAGCGAGGCGCAGCTGTTGCAGGATCTGCGCGCGGCGGAGATCGATCTCGCCCGCGAGGAAAAGGTGCTCGAGCGCATGGAAGCCGCCGAGGCGCGCCGCCTCTTTTCCCGGGGCGTGGGTGGTCACGACGAACGGCGGTTGGAAGCGCTGCGACACTACGTCGGCAATCGCGTGCCCAGCGTCGTGCAGTCGCTGCGTGCGCGGCCCGACTCGCCGGCGCGCACCCGCGAGTTGCAGTGGTGGCGCTGGTGGCTCGCGCTCGATCGAGCGGACATGGGCGAGCTGCCCGCCGAGTTGCGGCCGGCCGGATATTGGATGCCCGAGATCGCGGCGGAGATGGTCGCGGAAGAGCTGCATGGCGCCCTTGGCGCGGATGAGATCGGCCAAACTTTCAAGGCCGCGGGTCGCGCGATCGACCGCGCGATCAAGCACGTAAATCCCCTTCAGTTGCCGCAGGTGCTCGGTGCTCCACTGCAGGCGTTTCGGGCGAAGCTTACCACCGAGGAGCGGGGCGCGTTCGTCGCCAGCCTCGACGGCGCGCAACAACTCGTCGTAACCGCGGCCCTGCTGAAAGCGGCGCAGACGAAGCCGTAGGCCCGATTTGTCCGAAGCTGAAGCAAGCGGTGGGGCCGGAGTGAAAGAAGCCGCCCGCTAATAAATGGGCCAAACCCCTTCCTCGGAAACTTCTGCCTCCCATCAGAAGCTAGCCGCGAACCGAAAGAGCGGGCGGGCAGTCCCGTTCAAAAACCTCGGCGCATCCACCGCGTGATCGGCGGCCCGGACGGCGCGCTCTCCGTGCTCTTCCGCGAACGCATCGCGCGGCTCACGCCGAAGGAGTAGGTTCCGGTCTTCGACCGGACCCAGGGCAATCGAAGACTGGCCCTACCCGCCGGCGCACCTCGCAAGCCGCTTCACGCAAAGCGGCTCACCAGCTCTGCCGGCAGCGGCGGCGTCGCGCCGGGCCGCGAGCACACGAAGCGCGCCACGTCGCTTGCGGCCGCGTTGATGGCATCGAGACTCCAGCCGCGCAGAAAACCCAGCACCATCGCCGCCGTGAACGCATCGCCGGCGCCGACTGTGTCCGCGACCGCCACGGGGCGCGGCTGGTGTTCCGACCACCGGCTATCCGCGAACATCACGCTGCCCTGCGCGCCTCGCGTGAGCGCCACCAGCCGCAAATCGAAACGCGCGGCGAGCACGGTGACTTGCGCGGGAACGTCGCCACCGAGGGAGAACAACTCTGCAAGCACGGGCAGCTCGGCGTCATTCAGTTTGAGCACATTCGCGAGCTGCAGCGATTCCTCGATGAGGTCGCGGGCATAGAAATGCTGGCGCAGGTTGACGTCGAAAATGCGCAGCGCTGCGGCGGGTGTGGCGCGCACCAGTTCGCGAATCGCGGCGCGCGCGGGCGCCGTGCGTTGCGCCAGGCTGCCGAAGCAGATCGCGTCGGCTTGCGCCGCGGCACGCCGCGCCGCGGCGGTGGCCTCGAGCCGATCCCACGCGGTGTTTTCGTGAATCGTGAACTGCGGCACCCCGGCGGCGTCGAGTTGCACGGTGACGGTGCCCGTCGGCGCCGCGTCATCCGTCTGCACGAGATCGATCGGCAGCCTCATCGCTTCGAGCCGCGCGAGGATATCGCGGCCGAGTTGATCCGCTCCGACGCGCGTGACGATGCCGGCCTCCGCGCCGAGCGCGCGCGCGTGACAGGCGAAGTTGCCCGGCGCGCCGCCGAGTTGCGGGCCGGAAGGCAGCAGGTCCCAGAGAATTTCGCCCAGCCCGAGGACCTTGAAACTCATTTAGCCGGCGAGGCCGCGACGAAGTTCGCCGCGTCGTCCGGGCTGCCGGTGCCGGAGTATTTCGCAAACTGCGGAAAGGGAAACAGCGGACGCGTGCGCAGGACTTTGCCCGCCGCATCCTTCGCCTCGCCGAGCAGGCGATCGGGCGCCTTGCCTTCCTCGACCCAACGGATCAGCGCCGCCTGCGTGCCCTGCGGAGTCGGACCCGCGCCGCGGAAACCGTGATCGACGCCGGGCACGAGGAAGAGCCGCACAAACTCCGCGGCCTTCGCCGCGCCGCCCATGCGCTGCTGCACCTTCTCGTAATACTCGATCGTGCTTTGCGGCGGGATGAGCTGATCCGCGAGGCCGTGCGTGATGATGAGCTTGCCGCCGCGGTCGCGGAAGCGTGTGAGGTCGGGATCGTCGGCGCTGAAGACCGGGCCGTAGAGTTCGGCGGACTGACTGAAGAACAGCTCGAACTCGTCGCGCTTGAACGTGCTGCCGTCATAGCTCGGATTCTGCGCGAGGAAAAACTTCACCCACTCGAACGCGACGCCGAACGGCTTGCCCGTCAGCGGCGTGCCCTCCGTGCCTGCGACGGCGAAGAGATTCGTGCCGCGCGTATAGCCATACCAAAGCAACTTTCCGTCGCGCGATCGCGCGCCGTCCCAGATTTGACGCAGCACGTCCGCGTCGGCGTCAGTGAATGTGTCGCCCCCAATTTTGGTTCCAACGAGCGCCTTCGGGTCCCACGTGCAGCGGATCGGATCGTCGATCACGCCGTCGGTCACGCCGTCGGCGGCATCGCTCGCCGCGACGGCGGCAGCGGTGGCGGCGTCGAGCTTGGCCTTGGAAACAAAATGATTCGCCTCCCGCATCACCGCCTGCGCCCACGCGCCGCCCGGCACCATGCGCGCCCAGTTGACCGCGGGACAGCCGGAGAAAATCCCGTTGTAGTCCTCGGGGTAACGCTGCGCCTCCATCAAACCCTGCCGCCCGCCGGTCGAGCCGCCGATGAAATAGGAGTAGCGCGGCGGCTTGCCGTAGAACGCCGTCGCGAGCGCCTTGCCGACGACGGTCATCTCGTGGATGCCGAGGTAGGCGTTGTCGCGAATTTCCTGCCAGTTGAGCCGGCCGTTCGCATTCAGCGCGAAACTTCCGCTGCCGCCCTCGTGGCCGGTGTCGGTGGCGGCCGTCGCGAAACCTTGCGACGCCGGCCCGCGCAGGCTGGCGGCGCTTCCGCCGGTGAAGCCGCCGCCGCCGTTGCCTTGGAAACGGCCGTTCCAGTTTTTCAGCGGGAGCGCGACCCACACGGTCACGCGGTCATTCGCCGGCGGGTGCGTGACGATAGCGGTGACGCGCACGGTGCCCTCGCCTTCGTTGAGCGTGACGGATTCGATCGTGGTGTTGGGCAGGGAAATCTTGCGCAGTTCGTCGACCGAGAGGACGGGCGCGGCGTCGGGGTAAAGCGGCGCGGGCCGCTGCGCGAAAGCGGTGACGGCAAAAACCAGCGCAATGAACAGCACGTTGATTCGGATCGGAGTTTTCATGGGGTAAAGGATTTCATCCAAGCAAGCTGCGGCCAGGTGAGCGGCGGATCGTTGCGCTGCGCCGCACCTGGCGTGCTGCGGCCGCGCTCGACCATTTCACGCATCTGGCGGCCGAGGCGTTGCACGATCTCAGGGTGCGCCGCGGCTAGATTCTTTGTTTCCGCCGGATCGGCCTCGAGGTCGTAGAGTTGAAAGGGCGGGAGGTTCGCAAGGTCGGCGCGTTCGACGGGCAGCCACACCGACGGCGTGGCGGTGGGCGCGCTCCAGCCGCCGGAGCCGGGGCAGAGGAGAAGCTTCCAACGGCCGTCGCGGATTGCGAACTCGCCGTCGGCGGAGTGATTCACGAGCGGTGCGGAGCGCGGCCGAGATTTTTCCCCGTGCAGGAGCGGGAGAAAACTCACGCTGTCCTCGGCCGCGGTGGCGGGGATTTTCGCGCCGAGAATATCCGCGCACGTCGCGAAGAGGTCGAGCTGGCCCACGGTTTCCGTGCAGCGCGTGCCGGCAGGTGTGACGGCCGGCCAACGCGCGAGAAACGGCACGCGGTGCCCGCCCTCAAAGAGATCGGCCTTGTAGCCGCGACGGCCGGCGCTGGGGTCGTGGGAGATTTTCTGCAAGGCGGCGAGGCCGCCGGGCGGAGCGAAGCCGTTGTCGGCGGTGAAAATCACAAGGGTGTTCTTGGCGAAGCCGTGCGCATCGAGCGCGGCAAGGATGCGGCCGATGTCGGCATCGATTTGCGCGACGAAATCGCCGTAGGAGGTCGTGCCGGTTTTTCCGTCGAAACCACGCGTCGGCAGGACGGGCGTGTGCGGCGCAGCGAGCGGGAGGTAGAGGAAAAACGGTTTACCGTCCTTCGCCGCAGCGCGCGCGGCGAGGAACGAGATCGTCTCATCGGTAAGGCGCGGCTGGACCTCCTCCATTTTGAAATCCGCCGCGATCGGACCGCCGCGCCAGAGTTTCGGTGCCGGGCTGTCGGCGATCGTGCCGGTGGGCACGCTCGTCGCACGGTCGTCGCGCAGCCACACGTAGGGCGGCATGTCGAGCGAAGCGCTGAGGCCGAAGAAACGGTCGAAGCCGTGGTGCGTCGGACTGTCGGTGATAGGGTGTGCGAAGTTGACGTCGCCCTCGCCCGGTCCGCTCTTCGCCCAGCCGAGCCCGAGGTGCCATTTGCCGAAGGCGGCGGTGGTGTAGCCGTGGTCGCGGAGAAACTGCGCGACGGTGAGGCGGCCGGGCTCGATGAGCGGCGGGCTGTAGCCTTGGAGCACGCCTTTCTTTAATTTGGAGCGCCACGCGTAGCGCCCGGTGAGGAGCGCGTAGCGGCTCGGCGTGCAGAGCGCCGACGCGGAGTGGCCGTCGGCGAACGTCATGCCCTCGCGCGCGAGACGGTCGAGATGCGGCGTGCGCCACTTACAGTCTGGGTTCAGCGCGGACACGTCGCCCACCCCCATGTCGTCGGCGAGGATGTAGAGGATGTTGGGCCGCGCGGGCGGCGTCGCCGCGGGAAGCTGGGCGCCGAAAAGCCCCAAAATCACCAGGCCGGTTAGCCACAAAGAGGCGCAAAAATCGCTTCTTTTCGCGGCGGAAATCTTTCGAGCGCCTATAGGCGCTAAGCCCGCGTGAAGCGGAGCCATGGACTTCTTGCGCCTCTTTGCGGCCATAAAGTTCAGGCAATCTTAAGCGCGAAATTGAACGGCGTCGCGCCCGTGAGGTAGACGCTCTGGCCGTCCCATTTCGGGAGCGCCCCACGCGGCTGCGTGTAGGTGTGTTCCGCGAGGCCGGGCCCAAACTCGATCGTGTCGGCACCGAGCGTGTAGCGACCCGTGCCGGCGCGGAGGATAAATCCGTCCTTCACGCCCGGCGCCGGTTCGACGCCGTGAAAAGTGCCGCCGGCGCGAAACCCGAGTTCGATCACGACCGGCACGTGCTCGGTGCCGCGGATAGAAATCGCGAGGGAGAATTTTCCACCGACCTCGGTGACCTCGACGGTGGCCGTCAACGTCTGCACCTCGGAGCGCGCCCGCAGCGCCTTGCTGTTGGTGGCCAGCGTGCCGTTCGGCGCCATCTTGGTGTGCTCGCCCGTGGCGATCTGATCCGGGGTGAGTGGTTGGAAATACGGGCCGTCGAGCGTCTGGCGCAAAATGTAGCGGCCGTCGCGCACCTCCAGCTCGTCGCCGACAAACTGGCCCTTGCCGAAAAACGCCGTCGCGAAACGCACGGCCTCAAGCGCCGCCGAATTTTTGCGGAAGGAAAAAATCGTGGAGTTGCCCGCGAGGATCGTGCCGCTCGCCGCGCCGCGGCGGATCCGCGCGAGGCTCGAATGCGCGAACACTTTCGCGTAGTCCGCCGGCAGCGCCGCCTCGGCGGGGAGCGGGCGTGCGAATTCCGGCTCGGTGAGATACACCGCGAGTTCCCCCGGATGGCGCGGGGCGACGCTGCGCTCGATTTGCCGGCACATCGCGGCGAAGCGACCGTTGCCATCGCGCAGCGCCAGCGTGCGATAGGAATAATAGTAACGCGCCATGCTGCCACGCGTGGCACGGTCCTGCCGGCGCGAGGCCTCGGTCACGACCTCCCCATCGGGGTGCACGTAGTAGAGCGTCATCTCGAGATTTTTGCGGACCGGATCAAGCAGCGCGGGACGATTGAGAAAATGCGCCACGGTGATCAGCGCGCGGTCCACGATGGGCGAATAAACCGTCGTGGATTTTTCCGTGTATTGCCCGTCGGGATCGAGGTCGATGCCTTCGGCGAGCCACTGGTCGATGCGCGCGACGTAGCGGGCGTCGGGGAAGAGCGAGTTCACCCAGGCCAGCGCCGCACAGACGACCCAGCGGTGGTTTGGCGTATGGACGCCTCCGATCACCAGCGCCGCCGCGGCCCGTTTGACAAAAATCGCCAGCTCGGCCGCGACCGGCGCAAACTCCCGCGTGGGACTGGCACGAAGCAGCGTCAGCGCGGGGCACGAACCCTCCAGAATGAACGCCAGGTCCGGCGGCGAGTGGAAGTTCGTCGCGAAATAATCCACCGTGCCGTCGGCATGCTGAGCCTTCAGCATGTAGCGGAGGCCGGCGAGCATCGGTTCGGCGAGCGCCGCGGCGCCGAAGTATTTTGAACCGGGCGCGCACACTGCGGCCGCAAGGGCGGCTACAAAACCATTGGTGCCGGCGACCGTGTGGATCCCAAATTCGTTGGCGATGCCGCCGAACCAGCGGTGGCCGGCCCGCCGCTCCTGCTGCGCGAGCAACGCGGGAATCTGTTCGTCGTGCGCGCGGACGATGGCGCGGAGCGTGTCGTCGCCGGCGTTTCCCGGGGCTGGGGCTGAGACCGCTGCCGCGGCCCGGGAACCAACGACGGCGAGCGAAGCGGTGGCGGCGGAGGAGAGGAGAAATTGGCGACGCTGCATAGATTGAGTTACTCAGTGTGCACAGGGCGCGGAAAGGATTAACTGGCGCGGATGGGCCCGGCGGCGCGCTGCCACGCGCACCCACTACGTCGGATATTCCCAGCCCTTGCGATACGCGCGGCGCATGAGCTTCGTCGCCTCGGGATCGCCGACGATGACTTCCTTCGCGCCATCCCATTCGACACTGCGGCCGAGGCGCCAGCTGATCATCGCCAGCAACGAACAGTTCGTGGCCCGGTGGCCCTCCTCGATATCAGAGATCGGGCGGCGGCCCGTCTGAATCGCATTGAGAAAATCAGCCCAAAGTTCGCGGATGTTCTGGTCGTCGGGCGGATTGAGCTTCGCGTCTTCGTGCAGGGTCGGCTCCTTGTCGTTCGCGGGGATGAACGTCCAGCCGCCGCGCCAACCGAGGCGAAAGATGCCCTTGGTGCCGTAGAAGTAGCAGCCCACGCCCTCGCCCTTGTCGACATTGTTGCCGGCAAACGCCCGCGCTTCCCAGGCGAGCGAGAATTTCTCGAATTGAAAATTCGCGATCTGGTGATCGGGCGCGTCGGAGGTCTGCTCGTTGGGGGTGAGCACGGGCGCACCCTTGATCGGGCGGCCGCCGGTGCAAAAAATTTTCTTCGGCGCCTTCTCGTCCGTGATCCACAGCACCTGATCAAACCAGTGGATGCCCCAGTCGCCGAGCGTGCCGTTGGCATAATCGAGATATTGGCGAAAGCCGCGCGGGTGAATGCCGCGGTTGCTCGCGGTGCCATTGAACGGCCGCAGCGGCGCGGGGCCGCACCACGTATCCCAGTCGAGTCCGGCCGGAATCGGCTGCGTAGGCAAAGGCTGCTCGGGGCCACTGCCGCCCGAGTTGACGAAGCAGCGCATCATGCCGATTTGGCCAACCTTGCCGGAGCGGATGAATTCGCGCGCGGTGATCGAGTGCGGCGACGTGCGGCGGTGCGTGCCGACCTGAACGACGCGGTTCGCCGCCCGCGCGGCGCGCACCATCGCCTGACCCTCGCCGATCGTGTGCGCGATCGGTTTTTCGACGTAAACATGCGCGCCCGCTTTCACCGCCGCGATGGTCGGCAGCGCGTGCCAGTGATCGGGCGTGGCCACGATCACGATCTCGGGTTTCTCCTTGGCGAGGAGTTCGCGGTAGTCGCGATAGTGGCGCGGCCGGTCACTCGTGACCTGCGCGACTTTCGCGGCGTGCGCGGCGATCTGACGTTCGTCGACATCACACAAGCCGACCACTTCGCACTGCCCGCTCGCCATGGCTTCGCCGAGGATATTGCCGCCCCACCAGCCACAGCCGATGATCGCGGTGCGATATCTGCGGCCGGATTTCTCGGCGCCCGAAGTCTTGATTGAAAACGTCGCGAGCGCGCCCGCGACGGCAGTGGAATGGAGAAAAGAGCGACGGTTCATGGGGTGCGATAATGTGGACCGTTCGCCCGGGGTAATGCAACGCAGACAACGGTCCCAGTTCCGTCGGCTGGAGAGATTTCGCCGGCACAGTCAGCTCGGCCCGGCGCTTCTAGGCCCGCGCTACTCCACGGGTCTGCCGAGCGAGCGTGACGCATGGGTGCCAGCCGCCAGGGATTCGATAAGTCCCATTGCCCACAAATTTCTTGAGGCCGCTCTCGTTCTGTTCAACGAGCCGGTGATTTCACGCCACGGCCGGCCGGACGAGGAGCCGTCCGCAGGGCTCCGCCCACCGCACTCGCCCTTCACTACTTGGACGCAGCGCGGGGGTTCCAGCCATCCGCGCCACCGAGGATGCGCGCAACGTCGCGCTGTTGGGCGGCTTCGGCCCCGGTCAGTTGGCGCGAGCCGGCCACGCGCTGCGTGATGTCGAGCGGTTTGCCGGTGAGATCGGTGGATTGAAATTCCCAGAAGCGCGTCGTCGCTTTCGAGGCCGCGGCACCCGGACCATCAAAGATCCAGCCCGTCGCCGTCACGAATTTCCCCAGCGCGCAATGGATGAAAGCGACATGGCTGTGCGGAAACCGGCCGGGATCGATCCGCGCGAGCACGAAGCGCTTGAGGTCGGGCACGGTGTCGATTTTGCAGTCGACGAAAACGTAGCCAAATTTTTCCGCGCCGTTACGCGCCTGCACAAGATAGCCGTCGTGCACCGCAAAGATGTCACACCGATCGAAGTAAACGGTGCCAGCGCCCCAGATGAAGTCGATGTCACCCTCAATGTAGCACTCGCGCACATAGACGCGGCCGTCGAGCCGCAGCGTATCCTGGAAACTCTTGAAATCGCAGCGGTCGAGGACGACGCGGTCGGCGCGCACCCGGATCGTCTCGGCCTGCTGGCCGCCCTTCGGGGTGAGGTTGTGGAGCGTGATGTTCTCGAGGCGAAAATCGTCGGCGAGCATCGTGACCATCTCCCGCCGCTGCGGGTTGAGCATGGCGTTGTTCGTCGCCGCGATGATGGTCTGCTTCCGCTCTTCACCGTGAATCGTCAGCTTTTTTTTCTCAGCCGAGATGACGACAAGTTCGGCATAGGTGCCCCGTTTGACGAAAATAGTCGTGCGTGTATCGGAATTTTCCGGCGTCGCATCGACCGCCGCCTGCACGGTCTTGAAATCGCCGGAACCATCCGCCGCGACCACGAGATCCTTAGCGGTCAGCGTTCCACTAATGAGCAGCAGACCGGCGAACACGCGGGGCGAAATCATGGGTATTCCGCCAGACGGGCCGCCGCGTATTTCGTGACCGCCATTCGCCCCAACCGATTCACCACCAAGACACGAAGCACACGAAGAAATCCACCGCAGCGGTTTCCTTGGCGTGATTTCCTTCGTGTCTTCGTGGTGAAAGCCGTCAGCGCAGGAATGCCTCGTGCAGGCCACCGTCTACGGTCACGATCTGACCGGTGGTCTTACTGAGGCGCTGGGTGACGAGCAGGAAATACGCCTCGGCTTGATCGGCGGGCGTGATAGGCGCTTTCGTCAGCGTGCGGTCGGCGTAGAACTGGGCGAGTTTCTTGACGAGCGACTCCGTGGCCTCGTCGTCGGCGTAAGGAATCGCGTATTTCGCGAGCGAGCCGATGACGCGATCGCGCGGGAACATCGCGCTGCCTTGCACGACCGTCGCGGGGGCGACGCCGTTCACGCGCACGAGCGGAGCGAGCTCCATCGAGAGTTCGCGCACGAGATGGTTGGCGGCGGCTTTCGAGCAGTCGTAGGCCACGCTGCCTTTTTTCGCGACGGCGGCGTTGGCCGAAGTGGTGAGGACGAGCGCACCGCGGAGGCCCTGCTCCTTCCACGTCTTGTAGGCTTCGTCGCCGACGATGTAGCTGCCAGTGACGTTGACGCCGAAGGTGAAGGCCCACTTGTCGTCAGGGATGTGGCCCGTGGTGTCGCTCGGCCAGAAAACGCCGGCGGTAACGCAGATGGAATCGAAGCCGCCGTAAGCGAGTGCGACGTCATCGAGCATCGCGCGCACGCTCGCGCGATCCGTGATGTTGGCCGCGAGGCCGACGGCGGGGCCGCAGTTGGAAAGGCCGGTGCCGGCGACGCCGATACCGAGGCCGTGCTTGTCGGTGATTTCCTTCGCCGTGGCCTGGGCGGTCTCGACCTTCATATCGACGCAGACGATGTGCGCGCCTTCCTTCACGAGGCGGTGCGCAGTTTCCTTGCCGATGCCCGAGCCGGCGCCGACCACGATGATGATCTGGCGCGCGAGTTCCTTCTCGGCAGGCATGCGCTTCAACTTCGCCTCCTCGAGCAGCCAATACTCGATGTCGAACGCCTCTTGCTGCGGGAGCGCGATGTAGGTGTCGATCGCCTCGGCACCGCGCATGACTTCGACGGCACAGTTGTAGAATTCGGCGGTGACGCGCGATTCCGATTTATCTTTGCCCCATGCGATCATCCCAAGACCAGGGATGAGCACGACCGTCGGATTCGAGTCGCGCATCGCGGGCGAGTTGGCGTGTTTGCACTTCGCGTAGTAGGACGCGTAGTCGGCGCGGTAAGCGGTGAGGCCGGCGGCGAGTTTCGCTTTCAGCGCGGCGGTGTCTTCGGCCTGCGGGTTCCAATCGACGTAGAGCGGCTTGATCTTCGTGCGGAGAAAATGATCGGGGCAGCTCGTGCCGAGTTCGGCCAGACGGGCGGCGTCCTTCGAATTGGCGAAGCGCAAAATCTTCGCGTCGTCCTGCACGGTGCCGACGAAACGCTTCTCCTTGGAAACCTGGCCGCGGAGCCACGGGAGAATCGCGGCGAAGGTCGCCTTGCGCTTCGTCTCGTCGAGCGTCGCGTATTTCGCACCGCCGAAGGCCGCGGCATCGCCGCCCTTCGCGGCGTATTTCGCCTCGATGTAGGCGGCGGCCTTCTCGATGCAGTCGAGCGTGTAGGTGTAGCAGGCTTTCTCCTCGGCGGCCCACGAGATGAAGCCGTGCTGGCCCATCATGATCGATTTCGCGGCGGGATTTTTTCGCGTGATTTCCTGCATCGCGAGGCCGAGCTCGAAGCCGGGGCGCATCCACGGCACATAGGCCATCTCACCGCCGAAGATTTCCTGCGTGAGTTTCTGGCAGTTCCTCGACGCCGCGATCGCGATGATCGCGTTGGGGTGCATGTGATCGACGAAACGCGCCGGAATAAAGCTGTGCAGCGGCGTGTCGATCGACGAGGCGCGCGGGTTAAGGTTGAACGTCGCGTGCGCCTGCATGCCGACCATGTCGTCCTCAGCGGGCGCCTTCAGGCCCTTGTCGGGGCGCGCGCCGTAGAGTTTTTGCATATCGAGCAGCTTCTGCTGGTAGAGCGACGAAAAATTCTCGCGCGTGCTCGTGCGCAGATCGCCGCCGGAACCCTTGACCCACAGCACCTCGGTCGCGGCGCCCGTCAGCGGCTCTTTCTCGGTGAGTTTGGAGGAGGTGTTGCCGCCGCCAGTATTGGTGATGCGCTGGTCACTACCGAGGAGATTGGAGCGATAGACGAGGCGGCCGCAGCCGTCGAGGGAGGCGGCCTTGGCATCGTCCCAGAGGAAGTTGACGTATTTGTAGGAGCTCATGGTGGAAAAAATTCAGAGGCCGAGCGCGCGTTGGCGATAGTGTTCGTCGGGGCGTCCGGCGATCCGGCTGACGTGGGCGGCGGTCAGGAAACGCGGCTTGCCGCCCGCGAGCGCGGCGGCGCCCACAAAGATCTCCGCGGCCTTCACGGCCATGAGGGTTGCGGCGAGCACCGCCTCGGGCGTCGCGCCGAGCGCGATGAGGCCGTGGTTTTCCAGGAGGATCACGCGCGGCGCGCGGCCGGTGCGCTTGATGAAGGCGACGACCGCCGTGCGAATCCCCTGCGCGAGCTTCAGTCCGGGATCGAGATACGGCACGAGCACGCTCTCAACTCCGCAGCACACGATTTCGTCGGGACAGAGGCGGCGCTGCGCAAACGCCCGCGCGTGCCGCGTGCAGAGAATCTGGTTCACGGCGACCGGGTGGGTGTGGCCGACGAAATTCACCTCGGGCAGGGTCAGGAGCCACGCGTGAAACATCGCCTCGACCGACGGTTTCTTCGCCGCCGGATCGACACGCGAAGCGAGTAACGCCTCGTCCACGGCGGCGTCCGGCATAGGCTTCTTGTCGAGCAAGGTGACGAGTGCAGCGCTGCGGCACTCCGTCACGCCGAGCGGTGAGAGCGTCGCGAGATTGGAGCCGCTCGCCTTGACGACAAACGTGCCGTGGCCCGCGCGCGCCGAGGTGTTGCCCTCGCCGAGGATGACCAGCTTGCGGTCTTCACGGCCGAGGCCGTGCGCGAGCGCGAGGAGGCGCTCAAGCGGGACCGATGGCGGCGTGGACAAATGGGTGGGCACGGCGAGAAAGGGCCACCAGTGACGCCAAAAATCTTCCAGGTTGTCAACGATAGGTTGCAATATCTTCCAGAATCTTCCACACGTGTCGTCCACCATGACTTCGGACGAACGCCAGACGCGCATCGCGGCCCATCTCCAGAAGGCGGAATTCGCCTCGCTGGAAGAGCTGGCGCTCGCAGTCGGCGCCTCGGTTTCCACCGTGCGGCGTGACGTCGCCGCGCTCGCCGAGCGCGGGGTCGCGCGCCGCACCCACGGCGGAGCGCGGCTCGCGCAGGCCCCCAAGGGCGACGAATTTATTTTCCACTTGCGTGACACCCACGAGGTCGCGGCCAAGGAAGCCATCGGTCGGGCCACCGCCGCGCTGGTTCGCCCAGGCCAAAATGTGATCATCGATGGCGGGACCACGTGTTTCCACGTCGCGAAGCACCTCGGCGACAAGGTCGCGCAGGTCATCACTAACTCCCTCCCCGTCGCCAATCACTTCTCCAGTTCCAACCGTCATGAGGTGCACGTCGCGGGTGGCGTGATCTACCCCCGGCTCGGCGTGCTGGTCGGGCCCGATGCCGTGCAGAGCTTCGCGCGCCTCCACGCCGACATCGCAATCCTGGGGGGCGGCGGCATCGCGGCCGATGGCATCTATAATTCACACGCCCTCCTCGTGGACATCCAGCGCGCGATGATCGCGGCCGCGGCCAAGGTTATTTTCTGCTTCGACCACACAAAGTTTGAACGTCGCTCGATGTTTCTGCTCTGCGATTTCGCCAAGGTTGATGTGGTCGTGACCGACGCCAAGGCTCCGCGCACGCTCGTCCGCGCACTGCGCGCCAAAGGCATCGAGGTCGTAGTCGCCTGAGGTGGGCGCCAAGCTGCGCCCCGCCGCGCCCGCGCCGAATGCCGCAACCGCGGGCTTGAACATTCCCGCCGCCGTCGGTTTGTTCGCGCCTTTCGCTTCGCACCACGCCCTCATTTTCATCGCCATGATCCGCATCAACGAGAACTACACCAAGCTCAAGGCCTCCTACCTTTTCAGCGACATCGCCAAGCGTGTCAGCGCCTACGTCGCCGCCAATCCCACGAAACCCGTCATCCGCCTCGGTATCGGCGACGTCACCGAGCCGCTCCCCAAGGTGTGCCTCGATGCACTCCACGCCGCGACCGACGAGATGGGCGCGCGCGCCACGTTCAAGGGCTACGGCCCCGAGCAGGGCTACGGCTTCCTCCGCGACGCCATCGCCCAGCACGACTACGCCGCCCGCGGCTGCAAAATCGAGAGCGACGAAATCTTCATCTCCGACGGCGCGAAGTGCGACTGCGGCAACATCCAGGAAATCTTCGGCGCCGACATCCGCCTCGCGATTCCCGATCCCGTTTATCCCGTCTACATCGACACCAACGTCATGGCCGGCCGCACCGGCGCCAACGTCGACGGCCGCTACACCGGCGTCACCTACCTCGATAGCACGCCCGCCAACGGCTACGTGCCCGCCATCCCCTCCGTCGCGACCGACCTCATCTACCTCTGCTTCCCCAACAACCCCACCGGCGCCGTCGCCACGCGCGAGCAGCTCGCCGCCTGGGTCGCCTACGCGAAGAAAAACAAAGCTGTCCTCCTCTTCGACTCCGCCTACGAAGCCTACATCCGCGACCCCGCGATCCCGCACTCGATCTACGAGATCGAGGGCGCGCGCGATGTCGCGATCGAGTTCCGCAGCTTCTCCAAGACCGCCGGCTTCACCGGCACGCGCTGCGCCTACCTCGTCGTCCCGAAGTCCGTCATGGCCTACGACGCCGCCGGCAACGCGCACCCGGTCCACGCGCTCTGGAACCGCCGCCACTCCACGAAATTCAACGGCGTCGCCTACCCCATCCAGAAAGCCGCCGCCGCGATCTATACCGACGCCGGCAAGGCGCAGACCAAGGCGCTGATCGATTTCTACCTCGGCAACGCCAAGCTCATCCGCGACGCCGTGCAGAGCTGGGGCTTCACCTGCATCGGCGGCGACAACGCGCCCTACCTCTGGATCAACACCGGCCGCGACTCTTGGGAATTTTTTGATTTGCTGCTCAACAAGGCGCAGGTCGTCTGCACACCCGGCGCCGGCTTCGGCAAATGCGGCGAAGGCCACGTCCGCATCAGCGCCTTCAACTCGCGCGAAAATGTCGTCACCGCGCTCGAGCGCATCGGCGCCGCATTGAAGTGAAGTGAGGCGGGTCTCCGCCGCGCCTTTTCGCTCCTTCTGCGTCTGCCGAGCCGAGGACAAATCACAGACCGCCCTACTTCTTCGCGATCGCTGGCGCGATTTCGGCGGCCAGGCCGGCAATGGCTTCGCTCAGCGCGGCGGCGAGCGTGGTTTCGTTTTCCCCGTCCCAGTGCAGTGTGGTCGGCCGGAAATCGCCGCGGCGCGCCGCGACGCCGCCAATGGCAAGGAGCTCCCAATTCGCGTGAAAGCGCACGCCCCCGTCGGCCACGCCTTCGCACGCGAGGATGCGGATGCGCAGCTCGATTTTTTGTTCTGACGGACCGGTCTTCATGCCGCCCGTCGCAACCGGCGCACCGCGCGCGAACAGTTCCTCGCGCAGCACGCGCGCGATGCCGGGCCCGAGCGCTTCGCCCCAGCGCGCGAAATCCCGGAAATCGACTTCGTTGTTGTCGTGACGGACGATCAGCGCGCGCGTGCGCAAGTAATCCGCGAGTTCGATGGGCCGCAATCGCACCGCCGCCACGCCGGCATTTGCCGCCGCAACCGGACCCGAGGCCGTTGATCGCAACAAGTAGAATCGCGTCGGATCGGTCTTGGCCTCGGGCAGCAGGTTGCAGCCGGCCGAAATCAAAAGCGCGCCGCCACCGGCGAATCCGAGAAGAAAGGAAATGAGGCGAGATCTCATGGGGCTTTCTTCGGACTCGCCGGCGTGGTCGGCGCGGTCGCCTTACGGCCGGAGAGGAGCGCGCTCGGGTTACGCTCAAGGAAATCCGCGAGCCGCCGCACCGCCTCGGCCGCCTCGTTCAGGTGACCGAGCGTCTCGGCCACGTCGGCCCCGATGCCGCCATTGGTCGCGATGAAATTTTTGGCGGCACCGGCGGTCTCGGCAAAAACCAGCCCCGCCTTCCGCGCCTCGTCGAGCGTCGCGTTCACCCCGCCCGCCACGGGCTCGATCTGGCGGTCGAGCTTGCTGACCGTGGCCCGGAATTCGCCGATGGCCGTGTTGAGATTGTCGAAGGTCCGTTTCACATCCGGCCCGGTCGCGAGCGCCTCGACCTGTGCGCCGGTGCGCTTCCACTGCTCACTCACACCCCGCAGATCGACGCCTTCGAGTTGCTTCCGCGTATCGGCGATCAGCGCCGTGATGCCCCGCGAGATGCCGGGCAAATCGATTTTCTTCAGGTTGCTCAGCACTTCGGTCACACTCGCCTGAAATTCGACAATCGCCGACGGCACAAAGGGCACGATGACATAGCGTGCATCGGCCATCGGCACGGTCGGGGGATTTTCGCTGGGGTCGAGAAAATCGAGGCCGACAAACAAAAGCCCGGTCGCAAGCGCCTGCACCTCGAGTCGCGCGCGGAGCCCGCGGCGCACGAGCCCCTCAAGCTCGGCGCGATCCGCCACGTTGATTAACTGGCCGCGGTTATCGCTGATCACGTCCTTGCTGAACTCGCAGGTCACCGCGACAAGCGAGTGATTCCGCTGCTCATCGTAGCGGAGGTTGAGCTCGGTCACCCGGCCCACGCGCACCCCGCGCAGCTTCACCGCCGAGCCCTGATCGAGCCCATGCACCGACTCATCGAAATAAACCACGAAACGCTGCGGCTTGGTGAAGAAATTGAAACCGCCAAAAGCAAAGAGTGACACAATCCCCAACACCATCGCGCCAATTACGAACGCGCCGACAATGGCAGGGCTGACTTTTGTTTTCACGCGGGTGTTGGGTTAGGCAGGGCGAACGACCTGAACAGAATCAAGGCACCACGCGCGGTGGCGAGCGCCTTCATTTCTTACGGGAAAAATATTTGGCCGAAACGTCATTTTTCTGCGCGACGGAGGAATTCCGACACGCGCGGGTCACGACTGTTCGCCGCCAATTCCCGCGGCTTGCCCTCGGCGATGATCCCCTTCTCCGCGCGGTCGAGCATGATTACGCGGTCAGCGATGCTGTAGATTGAGGCCAGTTCGTGGGACACCACCACGATGGTGGTGCCGAAGGTGTCGCGAATTTGCAGCACCAGCTCGTCGAGCTTGCGCGAAGTGACCGGGTCCAGGCCCGCCGACGGTTCGTCAAAGAACACGATTTCCGGATCGAGCGCGAGGGCCCGCGCGAGGCCGGCGCGCTTCTTCATGCCGCCGCTGATCTCGGCCGGGAAGTAATCCTCAAAGCCCCCGAGCCCCACCTGCGCGAGTTTCAGCGTGGCAATCTCATTGATTTCACGCGTTGAGAGCGGCGTGTATTCCTCCAGCGGCAGCGCGACGTTTTCGCGCAGCGTGAGCGAGCTCCAGAGCGCGCCACCCTGAAAGAGCATGCCGAAGGTCTTCAACATCGCCCGCCGGTCCGTTACCCCCGCGAGCGTGAAGGGTTGGCCAAAAAACTTGACCGTGCCCGCCATCGGATGATGCAGACCGACGAGATGGCGGAGCAGTGTGCTCTTGCCGCACCCGGATCCGCCGATGATGAAAAAGATCTCCCCCGGCCGCACCGAAAAGGTGACTTCTTGAAGCACGACATCGCCGTCGTAGCCGGCCTGTAGCTTGTCCACCTCGATTGCCGGCACGCCTGAAGATTCGACGGTCATGGGAGTTTCACCAGCCGAGATAGTTGAAAATCACGGCGAAAAGCGCATCGGCCACGATGATGAGGAGCACCGAGGTCACGACCGCTGAAGTCGCCGCCCGCCCAACGCCCGCCGCGGTGCGCTCCGCCTGCAAGCCACGCAAGCAGCCCGCGAGACTGATGAGCACCCCAAACGCCAACGCCTTCATCAGCCCCGTGCTCACGTCCGAAAGATCGATGATGCTTTGCGTCTCAATCCAATAGGCTGACGGCGGAATATCGAGCACGCCCGCTCCCACCGCCATGCCACCCAGTATGCCCATGCAGTTAGCGTAGAGACCCAGGAGCGGCATCATCAGCGTTAGCGCCACGAGCCGGGGCAGCACGAGGAAAAACACCGGCGGGATGCCGAGCGTTTCGAGGGCGTCAACTTCCTCGTTGGCCTTCATATTGGCGAGCGTTGCGGCAAACGCCGCGCCCGTCCTACCGGCGAGAATAATCGCCGCCATCATCGGGCCCATCTCCCGCACGACCGAGAGGCCCACCAGATCCGCTACAAAGATATCCGCGCCAAACTGCCGTAGCTGCACCGCCGCCTGATAAGCCATGATCAGGCCCACCAAAAAACTGATCAGGCCCACAATCGGCAGAGCCATGGCACCGCATTGCTGGATTTCCTCCAGGCAGTCGTGCCAGCGAAACATCCGCGGCCGACGCAACAGGTGCGCCACGCCGAGCACGCTCTCGCCCAGGAACGTCGACGCCGAGCGCGCTCGCTCCCATGTCTCCAGCGTCGCGTGCCCCACCCCCGTCAAAAAACTCTCCGACCGGTCAAAGGGCACGCTCGTCTCCCGGGCCCGCGTGAATTGCCCGAGCAGCACTTGAATTTTCTCCGGCAGCGTCTCGGTGTCGCAATGAACACCCACCACGCGACACCACTCCTGCGCCTCGATGAGAAAGAGCAGGAGCGATGAGTCCCATTTATCGATTTGCTCGGTCCGCAGCCGCACCCGACGGGGCTGTCGCCCTTCCAGGAGTTTGCCCCACGTCGGCCGCGCTACGGTCACCTGCCACGTGCCTCCCAGCACAACATCCAACCCACCGTCGATATCGATCGCGGTGACGGTCGCCTCGCTGGATTCCAAACGTCCGGGCATTGCGGTCACTTCACCCGTGACACCGCGCCGCGCCAAACCAAATCTCCGCCTCATATCGTCATTGCGAGGAGCCGGAAGCGACAAAGCAATCCAGCTGGATCGCCACGGCCCGTTCGGTGAGCCTCGCGCTGACACGCCTTTTTCATGCCACGTTTCGCCACCATCCTTCTCGACCTCGACGGCACGCTCGTCGACGCGTTCACCACGATTCACCGCGGGTATTGCCAC
>JANNEY010000193.1:0-4190 GCA_031379235.1 Opitutaceae bacterium
GAGTATTGGACCGTCGGCACCCACGCGCTCTGGCGCGGCCAGATGACCGAGAATCGCGTGGCCGCCACGATGGATCCGTTTAGTGGGTTCGGGCAGCCGCCGCGACCCAAGGTCTGCCTTGCCGCGGATGTGTTTCGCGTCCCCGACCTCGACGGGGATCTCCGGCCCACGCTAGAGGCGCATTTCGCCCGTCGCGCCAAGATCGAGCTGCCCGCCCGCGCTTGGGAACTTGCCGCGGTCGTGGGCGTGGAGGTGAAGCTCGTCTCGGTGCGCAACCAGCGTTCGCGCTGGGGGTCGTGCTCCGAGAGCGGGACGATTTCGCTCAACTGGCGCCTCGTGCAGACGCCGGACTTCGTGCGCGACTACATCATCCACCACGAGCTGATGCATCTGCGGGAGATGAACCACTCGCCGCGCTTCTGGGCGCGCGTCGCCGAAGTCTGCCCCGACTGGCGCGAGGCCGAGCGCTGGATCAAGCGCAACGGGACGCTGGTGGGACTGTAGAGGCAAAGAAGAAACTGGGGAAAGTTGGAAAGAAGAAACGTCGGACTCCGGCCAGCGTGGTCCGGCGGTGTGGGGAGGTTTCTTCTTTCTGCCGTTTCCCGATTTCTTCTTTGCCCGCCCTCACCGCCAGTCGAGCAGCTCGACGTCGAAGACGAGCGTGGCTTTGCCGGGGATCGAGCCCTTGCCTTTTTCACCGTAGGCGAGCCAGTGCGGGACGATGAGGGTGCGCTTCTCGCCCTTCTTCATCGTCCGAAACGCCTCGTCCCAGCCGGCGATGACGGCGCCCGTGCCGATGCGAAACGTGAACGGAGCGCCGCGCCGGTGGGAACTGTCAAACGGCGTGCCGTCGAGGAGCCGGCCGTCGTAGTGCGTGATCACTTCCTCGCCGACCTTGGGCGTGGCGTCGCCCGTGCCCTGCGCGCGGACGACGTAGCGGAGGCCCGAGGGCAGCTTGCGCGCGTTGCCGAAAAGTTTCGCAATCAGGAGATCGTCTTCGGTCGTGAGCTGAGGGTTCTGCTTGTCGAGCGCCTCGCGCATCGCGCTGTTGATCGGGCGGCCGGGGTTTTTGCGGAAGAAAACGCCCGAGCGTGTAATGAGCGCGGCCGTGCCGAGGAGCACGCCGAGGATGAGGAGAATGTGGATGCTGCGAAGACGCATGGGAGAAGGGAGGAAGGAAAAAGGGAGGCGAGTGGCCGGCGGATTATTTTTTCGCGAGCAGATTGAGCGCGGCGGCGGTGAGCGAGGTGATCGCGCCCTTGAGCGTGGGCTCGGGGACGGGTGCGAAGAGCGGCGAATGATTGGAGGCGAGGACGGCGCCGGAACGGTGCGCGGCCTCAATCTCGGCGGGCGCAGTGGCGCCAACGAGCCAGAGGCAGATCGGCACGCGGTGCACGGTGCGGCCGTAGCGGGCGAAGTCTTCGCCGACCGTGAGGGGTTTGCCGAGCGTGACATTGGATTCGCCAAGCCAGTCGCGCCACACGCCGGCGAGGCGTTGCGTGAGGGCGGGATCGTTGGCGCAGACCGGGGTGTTGGTCTCAGCGGTAGTGACGACTGGCAGGCGGTCGGCGGGAACACCCGCGGCGCGCGCAATGTTTTCCGAGATGCGTTTGATGGAAGCGATAAGGTGCGCGGCGACCGCGTCGTCGTAGGAGCGGAGGGTGAGCTCGAGTTTTACCTCGTCGGAGATGATGTTGCGTTTCGTGCCGCCGTGAAACGTCCCAACGGTGACGACGGCCGGTGTGCCGGGCTCGAGTTCGCGGCTGACGATGGTCTGGAGTGCGAGGACGATCTCGCTGGCGATTACGACTGGATCTTTCGTGGTGTGCGGGCGCGAGCCGTGACCACCGATGCCGCGCACCAGGATATCGATGGAGTCGACGTTAGCGGTGACGGGGCCGGGGACGTAGGCGACGGTGCCGGCGGCGAGGCCGGCCCAGACATGCATGCCGATGACATAGTCGGGCACCGGGAAACGGGTGAAGAGTCCATCGGTGATCATTGCTAGCGCGCCGGCGCCGATCTCTTCGGCGGGTTGGGCGATGAGAATGAGCGTGCCGGACCATCGGTCGCGCAGGGAGGTGAGGACGCGGGCGGTGCCGAGGAGGGACGTGATGTGAGTGTCGTGCGCGCAGGCGTGCATCGCGGGCGAGTCTTTACCGGTGAGGTCTTTCACGATGGCTTTGCTTGCGTAGGGCACGCCGGTTTTTTCGAGAAGCGGAAGGGCGTCCATATCCTCGCGGAGGAGGACGGTTTTGCCGGGGCCGTTTTTCAAGACGGCGACGACGCCGCTGTTGCCGACTTTCTCCGTGACCTCGAACCCGAGCGTGCGAAGCTCTTTTGCGACGAGGGCGGCGGTGCGCGTCTCCATGAAGGAGAGCTCGGGATTCGCGTGGAGGTCCTTGTAGATGGCCTCAAGCGACGGGTATTCGGTGGAGAGTTTTTTCGCGACGGCGTCGCGCAGCGCAGCGTCGGGCGCAGCATAGGCGGACGCAAAAGCGAGTAGCGGGGCGAGAATCCTAAATGGACGCATGGAGACAGCGTGAGTGTCGGAGCGCGCGTGACAATCACTCTTGCGGAAGGCTTGTGGGCCGCGGGCGTTCCGCTTCCCTGCGGCGATGCCATGGCGCGACGCAAGGACGCAACTGGGGGCGGCACTGGGGAAAAAATTCCTGGCCGGCGCCGCCGTGGGTGTGGTGTTTACGACCATCTACCGGGCGCTGCAGGAGCAGCCGTGGCGCGCGGCGGCGATGCGCGCCGACTGCGTGACATGGCGCGGGCTGCCGTTCAACGCCGCGTGGGTGTGGCCGTATCTCTCGATGTTTCCGCTGGTGGGATTCGCGTGGCTCTCGCTGCCGGACGCGCGGGCGGTGGGGCGCTTCGCGGGGAGCTTGCTGGCGACGGCGGGCGTGGGCTGGATCTGTTTTCTGCTGTGGCCGACGGGCTGCGTGCGTCCGGTGGTCGTCGATCCACCGCTTGCGTATCGCTGGCTGGTGGCGCTCGACCGGCCGACAAATTGCCTGCCGTGCCTGCACTCGGCCTTTGCCGTGATCGCGGCGGACGCGGTGGCGCAGAGCTGGGGCTTCACGTGGCCAGGCCGGCTGCTCCTCGGCGCGTGGCTCCTCGTGATCGCGGTGTCGATCGTCGCGCTGCGGCAGCACACGGATGTGGACACCCTCGCGGGCGTTGCGCTGGGCGCGGCGGGCGCGTGGCTCAACCGGCGACGGACGGTCAGTGGGTGACCCGGAGCTGCGTCGCCGGGCAGTGGCACGCGAGCACGCGAACCGCGCGCGCGCGGGCGAGACGGCGGAGCTGCGCGATGGTGGCATCGTAGGCGCGGTTGTCGTGAATCGCGATACGCGCGGGGAGCAGCGGCGAAATGTCCTCGTCGATTTGCCGATGGTGCCAGAAGGCGTCGGTCGCGTAGAGAATCGGACCATCATCGGCGGTAAGGAGAACACCAAGGTGGCCCGGCGCGTGCCCCGGCAGATTGAGCAGCGTGAGAGAACCGTCGCCGAAAAGATCGTGGGCCGGGAAATTTGTGAGCGGGTCCGGGCGAAACCGCGCGAGTGAGAACGGCGCGGCCCGCGCGCCGAAATCCTCCGGCAGTTGTGCGGGGAGAAAGGCGTGGCGCGTCTGGGAAAACGCGGACAACGCGAGCAGCGGCGCGAGCGCTTCCGTCGCGTGGTGAAACGTCGCGCCGGGAAATTCCCGCGTGCCGCCAATGTGGTCGGCGTGGAAATGCGTGAGAACGATGTGGCGGACTTTCTCCGGCGCGAGGCCGTGCGCACGGAGAATTTCCGCGGTGGGCGCGCGGGCTTCGACCGGTGTGACCCAGCGGTAGAGGCAGCGTGGCCACGCACGCGTCGCGACGGCGAAGGTCGTGCCGTAGCCCGTATCGATCAACACCCAGCCGTGGCGCGGATGGGCGACGGCGAGGAAGACGGCGTGAAACTTGCCGATGCGCCACGTGCGCCGGTCGGCCATGGCGAGGAGCTGGCGGCAGTGGCCGCCGTTGAAAAAACGAATTTCCATTTGCGGCGTGATGGCGGGGACGCGATGGAGCGCGGTCAGAGCGTGAAGATGAACGCCGCCTGCGAGTAACCCGCCGCCGTGCCGACGAGGAGCACGCGGGAGCCGGCGCCGATTTTTCCGCGCGCGCGGTGCAGCGCGTAGGGGATGCCGGCGGC
>JANNEY010000224.1:0-4686 GCA_031379235.1 Opitutaceae bacterium
CCGGCATCGACCTGCCGACCAACCGCAAACTGCTGGGCAACCCGCGCTCGATTGGCGACCTGTTCTTCCAATACAAAACCAAGGGCTTCGCCGGCATGTGGACCAACGCAGCCAACTTCACCTATCAGCTCAACGTCACCAACTTTCTCGACGATCGCACCATCAACGCCACGAAGCTCGACCTCGACACCGTGTCCGGCGTGCAGTTCTACCGCCGCGCCTTCCGCGAAAATCCGCGCGTCTTCGCCCTCACGGTGCGCACGGATTTCTGAGTGAGACCTCGGATTTTCTTAACCGCTAATCCTCGCTAATCGTCGCTAATAAATTCCCGGCGCCCTCTCCCCTCCGCGCCTCGCCGATTAGGCGAGGCACGCACACGCCTCCTCCGCCCTCGACCTCCGAACATTAGCGAAAATTAGCGGTTCCAACTCCGGGTGCCTTGGCGTTCGTGCCGCGATTCACCCAAACGATTTCCGCAGCATCGCGATGCTCTTCGGCACGGCGATGTCCGGGTCTTCCTTGCCCTCCATCTCGAGCGCGACCCAGCCGTTGTAGTTCACGCCGCGCAGCATCTTCGCCACGCGGTCATAATCGAGATCGAGGGAATACCATTCACCCCCACCGTGGTAGGTCTTGGCTTGCACGTAAACCGTCTGCGCCGCCATCGCCTCCAGTTTCGGGTAGGGCTCCTCGAGAAAATTTCCCGTGTCCATCAGTCCGCCGAGCCACGGCGACTTGATGCTGTTGAGAATCCGCAGCAGGCCCTCGGGGGTGCGCGCGAGGCCCCAATGATTCTCCAGCGCGAGCACTACGCCGCACTCCTCCGCTTTGGGCAGGCAACGCGTGATGCCTTCGATGCACCACTTGAAGCCTTCCTCTTCCGTGTGCCCCGGCAGCACGGGCTCGATGCCGCGATTTTTCATCAACTCGTCGAAACTCTTCGTCGTGCCCCAGCGCCCCGTGTTGATCCGAATGCTCGGACAGCCGAGCGCGTAGGCAATCTCGATGCATTTCTTCGTGTGCTCGACGTTGACCGTCAGCTCCGCCGCCTGCGGCTGCACGAAACTCTGGTGGGTCGAGACGCAGCAGATGCTCAGCCCGTTCGCGAATGCCCGCCGCTTCAGCCCGTGCAAATACGCGCGCCCCGCTGCATCGAGCGGCGCCTTCTCCGCGATCTCCATCTGCCGGTGCAAAATGTCCACGCCCTCGACACCCAGCGCCGCCGACTTGTCCATGACGGTCTCAATGGAAGTTTTCGGCGCGCGAAAATGCCAGTAGGAGTAGGTCGCAATCGCGAGCCGCGTGCGGCGGCGCGATGAGTCGGAGGCTGGCGACGATGCAGACGGCGGCGCGGTCGCGCCAAACGCAGCCGAGGGAACGGCACCAAGCGCCAGCGCCGCACCGGTGGCAGCAGCCGAAGAAAGAAACGAACGACGATCGAGGGGCATGATGTTTTGGGAGGGGTTGCCTGATAGCCAAGCGATGACTCGTGGATTGGGACAACCAAAACAATTTGCTACGGTGAAGCGACTGGGATGCCCCTCCTCCGTCTTTCTTGAACCCACCTTGCCGTTCCGTTCGTCTAGGCAGCTTCACCCTTCGCGCTCCCATGTTTTTCCCTCTTCCCCCTCGTCACCTCGCCCTCTCGCCGCTCGTCGCCTGCCTCGCGCTGCAGCTCACGACCGTCGTCCGCGCCGCCGACACCGTCCCCGCCGATCTTGTCCTGACGCTCTTCTCCGGCCCGGAGATCACCCCGTGCGTCGCGTGTCTTTGCGTGTCGGCGTCGGGTGAAGTCTACGCTGGCGTCGACCTCAACGGCTCGCTCGGCAAGGGCCCAGGCAAGGGTCGCATCGTGAAACTCCTCGATCACGATCATGACGGCGTGGCCGATGCCCACACGGTCTTCGCCATGATCGACAATCCCCGCGGGCTGATCGCGGTCGGCAAGAGCGTCTATGTCCTGCACACGGCGTTTGGCCCCGACGGCCTCGCCACCGGCATGAACCTCGCCCGGCTCGACGACAACGATGGCGACGGCATCGCCGACGGGCCCGCGACCGTGCTCGTCCGCAACATCTGCGTGTCCAAGGCCATCAACGATCGCGGCACCGACCATTCCACGAACGGCATCCGCATGGGCATCGACGGCTGGATTTACATCGCAGTCGGCGACTTCGGTTTCGTCGATGCGACCGGCACCGACGGCACCAAGCTCACGCTCCTCGGCGGCGGCGTCGCCCGCGTGCGTCCCGATGGCACCGAGCTCGAACTCTTCGCCACTGGCACGCGCAACGACTACGACGTCGCGATCGATCCGTTCATGAATGTCTTCTCCCGCGGCAATACGAACGACGGCGGCGGCTGGAACATCCGCTTCCTCCATCTCATCCAGTCGGCGGACTACGGCTATCCGCGGCTCTTCAAGAATTTCGCCTCCGAAATTCTCCCCGCGCTCGAGGACTTGGGCGGCGGCTCCGGCGTAGGCGCGCTGTTTCTTTCCGAGCCCACGTGGCCCGAAAAATACAATAACCAGCCGCTGATGGCGGACTGGGGTCGCAAGGCGATCTACCTGCACCGGCTCACGGTCGACGGCCCGACGTTCACGCAACGCGTCGAGGAGTTCGCCCAAGTTTCGCAGGTCACCGATCTCGATGTGGACCCGTCGGGGCAGATGTTCGTGAGCGCGTGGGATGGCGCCGGCTACAAGGGCGACGCCGGCAAAGGCTACGTGTCGCGCATCACCCCGCAGGGCTGGACCTACAAAGCCACGCCCGACTTTGCGAAGGCGTCGCCGGCCGAACTCGTCACCCTGCTCGCCTCGCCGAGCGCGACCACGCGCTTCTACGCCCAGCAGGAAATCCTCGCGCGCCCCGCCGCGATGGCGCTGAAATCCGCGCTCGCCGCGAGCGCCCGGCAAACCTCGCTCGCACCCGTCGCCCGAGTCGCGGCGCTGTTTACCCTCGCGCAAATCGAAACCGATCCGCGCGCGCTCCTCGCGTTTGCCAGCGATGAAGTGTTGTGCGAGTTCGCGCTCCGCGCCGCCACCGATCGGCGGCCGCGCCTGAAAAACACCAGCCTCCCGATCGCCCCGTTCGTCCAGCGGCTCCAATCGGGCACGCCGCGCCAGCGCGCCGTCGCCGCGGTTGCCCTCGGCCGGCTCGGGAATCCCGCCGCTGCGCCCGCGCTGCTCGCCGTGCCGTTCATCAAGCCGCCGGATGAAACCAACGCGCCCGTCACGGAAAAATTCACGCTCAAAAACAACCGCGACGGCCGCGCCTCCCTCACCGTCAAAGCCGGCGACGAGCTGCGCCTCCACCTGCAAGGCACCAACGACGCCACCGAAGCCGTGCGCATCGCCCTGCGCGAGGCGACCTTCACCCGCGCCGATGGCAGCAAGGCGACTCTCTCCACGCTGACGCCAAAATCGGGTCGCGTGACGTTGAGCGAAGTCACACCGGCACCCACCGCGCCCGATGCGGGCAAAGCGAAGAAAGGTGGCAAGCAAGGTCGCGGCGGCGGCCCCTTCCTGATCGCCGAAGGCCCTGCTCCGATTGTCTACACGGTGCCGGCCGATGCCCTGGTCTTTGAGTTCTACGTCACGCCTATGCCCAGCCCGGCCGGCGAAGCCTCGGTCGACATGTTTGCCTCGACCGGTCCGGCTGGCACCAAGATCGCAGCGGCGACCGGCCCGCGCCACGCGACGCCGAACTCCGGCATCGTGCTCCCGCATCTTGCCGCCCACGCGCTCACGCGCCTGCGCGCCATCGAACCGAGTCTCGCCGCCGTCGGCACGCTCGCGGAAGATCTCGCGCTCTGGACGCTCTCGGGTTTGCACGAGGAATCGGTCGTCACCGGCCTGATCAAAAAACTGGACGCCGAGTCCACGCCTGCGGCCCGCGCGAAAATCCTCACCACGCTCGCGCGCCTCCATCATCAGGAAACGCCCTTCGACGGCTCGTGGTGGTGGAGCACACGGCCCGACACCCGCGGGCCCTACTACAAGCCCATGGCGTGGTCCGCCACGCCGCGCATTGCCGCCACGCTGGAGGCCGAGGCCACGCGCGCAGGCCCCGCGCAGCTGGATTTTCTCGCCCGGCTCAACGACTCGCACCGTCTCGGCCTGCAAAAACTCGGCACCCGCCAGCCCGCCGCCCCGGTGGAAAAAGCGCCGCAGATCGATCTCGCCAAAATCGCGGCGCAACAGGGCGCCGTCGGCACCACCGCGATCGAGGATCTCGTGCTCGCGGTCGATCGCTTGAAACCAAATCACGCGCGCGGCGAAGCGCTCTTCACCCAGCAGGGCTGCGTCGCGTGCCACGCGCTCACGCCCGGCGGCCCAGCCCTCGGCCCGTTCATGGGCCAGATCGGTTCGATCATGAACCCGGCCCAAATCGCCACGGCGATCGTGCGCCCGAGTGACACCATCTCGCAGGGGTTTCAAACGGTGGTGCTGACGATGAAAGACGGCAGTGTGCGCACCGGTTTTGCGAGCGAGTCCACGTCCGACACCATCACGCTCCGCGACATGGCCGGTGCCGTCACCAAAATCGCGACGGCCGATGTGAAGGAGGAAAAGCATCTCCCGACCTCAATGATGCCCGAAGGTCTCGCCAACGCCCTCTCACTCGACGATTTCGCCGCCCTCGTGCATTTCCTCGCGGCGAAGAAGTGAGGGCGCAAAGCCAC
>JANNEY010000293.1:0-13743 GCA_031379235.1 Opitutaceae bacterium
GGCGGGGATCAACCTCGGGCCGGCACTTTCAGTTTCGTGCGGATATGCACGGAGACCTCGGACGGATCGTAATAGACGAAATGTCCGATCCGGTGATGCGGGATGCGCCGCAGCTTCGTCCATTCGCGCAGCGTGCGCACCGAAGGTTCTTTCCCGGTGGGAAAGATGCCGCACTGGCGCAGACCGAGAATGTCCGTTAGCCGATTGTCTTGGAGGTGAGGGGCAACGAGTGGCGGGTTCATGCAACGTTCGGTGCGCGTCAACGCGGTGGTTAAATCGCGAAACGCAGCACCGGGGCCGGGGCCACGACGGAGTATGCGACTTCGCTGGTTGCCGCTTTCGCAGCGCGTTGCGGCAGAATGCTGAAAAACGCCTCCGCTTCGGCGGGGCTCTTCAGATCGAGATAATGCTTGCGGATGATGCTTTCCGAGTTGCCCGCTTGCAGTGCCGCTTCGCCCATCGAGCGAAATTTTCCGACGAACATCGAAATGAACGTGTGCCGCAAAATGTCGTGACTGAGGCCGAAGCGCTGCGCGAGTTTGGCGCGGTATTTTTGCAGGTTCGGAATGATGATGGGAAAGGATTCGAGCGGATAGGCATGGAGCCACGCGGCGAGGTTCGGCTGAATCGTCACGATGCGCTTCATTTTGACCTTGGAGACCTCCGGCTCGATGTGGATCGCGGCGGTATCGAGCCGCACGTGCTCCGGCTTGAGCTTGAGGATCTCTCCGGTGCGAAGACAGGGGCGGATGCCGGCAAACAGGCAAAGCGCGAAGAACGGCACGAGCCGCCCGTCCTGATAGTCTTCGACGAATCGCATCAATTCCTGCGCCTGCGCGGCGGTGAACGTTTTCGCCGAGCCCCGCCGATGGGCAATGCGGTGGTAGGGGACTTTCTCGATGGGGTTGGTGGCAATCCAGTCCCGTTGAAACGCGAACTTGAGAAAGGTTGAGAGGACGCCGCGCCGGTTGTTGTAGGTCTTGAGGCCAGCGTTGCCGCGCTGGCAGTGGGCGGTCAGCCGCGCCGCCGACAGATCGGAAACCGAGGCGGCAGGGAAATGCCGTTCGAGCACGCCGAGGTGACGTTTGATCGTCGTGAGCTGGCAGACAGAGATGACGCCCTGCGTTTGCTCGCGCGTTTTCGTCGCCACATAGTCCACCACCGCGGCGGCGAGCTGCTGTTGCGCCACCGTCTCGCGGTAGTTGGCCAACGTGTAGTCGACGCAAAACGATACCGAATGCGCGTTGCCAGCCAGCCGGCGAAATACGGCCTCGGCCTCACGCACCTGTTCTTCGCTTAAGTGCGTCGTGACGGCGCGCAGGTTCGTGCTGATTTGCAGTGCCTTGATCTCAAGTGCGGACTTTTCGGCGGCGGCCTCTTCCTGCGTCTTGAAATTACGCCGGATGCGCACGCCGCTGAGGCTGCCATCGACGCGGAACGAGAAAACACCGTTGCGGTTTTTGAAGCGGCTGACGGCGAAGGATGGGTGGGACATGCTTAGGTTGCCACGTCAACTTGGCAACCTAGCTTCGGGTTTTTGCTCCTCAGAGGAGAAAATTGGCGGAGAGGGAGGGATTCGAACCCCCGGTTCCTTGCGGAACACACGCTTTCCAAGCGTGCGCATTAGACCACTCTGCCACCTCTCCGGTGTTCGGCCGGCGCCTCACTGGAAGAGCCGGTCGTTGAGCGAGGGGCGAAGGAAGGTCACCCGCTGGCGGTGGTCAACGGTAAATCCCGGCGCTCAAAAATCCGCGCCCAGCGTCAGGCGATAGTTGCGCGGTTCGTTGAGGTAGACGCGGAGGTAGCCGGTTTCCTGAGCGTTGAGGCGGCCGACGCCGACGAGGTAACTGTTGAACATATTGCGGATGTTCAACTGCACGTTCATCGGAATTTTGCGGCCGGGCAGCGTGAAGCGATAGCCGGCGAACGAATCGACGAAGATCGTGGGCGTGCCCCAAATTTCGCGGCCGTTGATTTGCGAGATGCGCGTGAGATTGCGGCTTTGGAAGCGTCCGGCTCCACCGACGAACACGCCTTTCAGTTTGCCCTCGGCGAACCGGTAGCGGGCGGTGAGGTTGGCCTTGTAGGGACGGGTGCCGAAGGCGCTGTTTTGGAGCGCGGCCATCGCGTCGATGTTCTCGTGCGCGGTGGTGAGTTGCTGGTTGACGGCGGCGAGGAGCGTAGTGTCGCCGGCGGCGGCGGCGCGCCACTTGGGTTCCCACTCGGCGAAGAAGCCGTAGATTTCCTCGAAGAAATTCTCGCGCTTGCGCTCCGAGTAGGAGACGCCGAGGCGGAGCGTGAGCGTCTTCGTCGGGTTGGCGATGAACTCGGCTTCCCAGCCCTTGGTCACGGCATCGATGGTGGCGGCGTTGAAGAACTTCAGCTCGGAGTCGAACTGCGCCTGCGTGATGCGGCCGCCAGCGAGGAGGGCGTTGTAGATGTTGACCATCGCGGTGCCGCCGAGGGACGTCGAGGTGTTGACGGAGAGGCCATCGGGGATAATGGCGGCGTCCTTGGTCTGGCGCGTCTCGTAGGCGCCGAAGCGGAAGAAGAGACGATCGTCGCCAAGCACGTCGATCATGAGGCCGACGTCGTGGCCGAGGCCCTCGGTGGGCGGCGGGGTTTTTCCGGTGGGCAGCACGGTGCGGTCGAGGCGCGGCGTGCCACTGTTTTTCGACTCGTTGTAGAAGACGGAGAGGCGCGGGAGCACGTGGAGCACGGCGCCGGCGGTGAAGGTCTTGGGCCGGTATTTGTTCACGGCGATGGCGCCGTTGAAATCCCACTCGTTGAGCGCGAAGCGGCGCGAGGTGTAGCGCGGGTCGTTGGGATCGGTGATGCGCGCTTGGTCGTAAGTCTGGAACTCGATCGGATCGACGCGGTAGCCGAGCGTGGTGACGAGGCGGTCCTTCCACCAAAAACTCTGCGCAGCAAACATGAGTGAGTGCGCTTCCTGAATCGTGTGGGAATTGGAGCGCGTGCGCGACGCGAGGTGCGAGTGGTAGGTGTTGCCGCCGATGGTGAACGCCGGGATTGTCTGCGTGGGATCGCCGGCGTAGTAGGTGGCGAAGTCGCCCTCGGTGACGTAGCGGCGGCGCCACGGCTGGTTGGCGGCGGCCTCGGGGTTGGCGGAGTTGGAGATGGCGAGATTGTTTTGATCGACGAGGATTTCGTTTTGCCAGCGGCGGACGCGGTCCTGCCGCGTGAGTTCGGCGAGCCCGGCGAGGCGGTGGCGGCCGAACCATTTGCCGAGGTTGGGCTCCCACGCGGCGCTGAGGCGGTAGATTTCGTTGCGATCCTTGAAGGGATCGCGGCTCCAATTGTCCTCAAGGTAGAGTTGGCGCACGTGGGGATTGGGCACGAGCGCGAGCGTGTGCGTGGGGATGTTGGGGTTGGGGTCGCCTGTGAGGAAGAGGTTGGGGTTCACGTTGCCGCGAGTGAGGATGCGGTTGACGTTGTGGAAATAGGCGAACTCCGCGACGACCGTGCGCGAGAAGCGCTGTTCGATCTTGAACTGCCACTCGTTGAAATTCTGCGTGCGCACGCCGCCGGGGCCGGTGAGGTTGTAGGCGTAGCCCATGAGCGCGGGCGAGACGAGCGTGGCGCTCGGGGCGCGGGCGCTGAAGAGCTCGGAGCGGAAGTTGAAGACGGCGTTGTCCTGCCCGACGAATGTGTAGCGGTTGCCCGTGCCAAACGCGCTGGTCGTCCCGACCGCGGCTCCATCGGCGGCAGGGCGGCCGGCAGCGAGCCACGAGGTGACCGAGTCGGTGGCGTTCCACGGGAGCGAGAGGTTGTTGGCGGAGTTACCGCCTTGGTAGCTAGCGCGGATCGCGGTGTTGGCGAAGGGCTGGTAGCTGAACGCGCCGGTGATACGGCGCTGTTCGTTGAGGTCCCACTGGCGCCAGCCCTTGGCGTCCTGGTAGAGGCCGAGGAGGCGCAGGCCGAGTTTGCCGCGGATGAGGACTTGGTTGTGGTCGAGCTCGTGGCGGAAGTAGTCCCAGGAGCCGACGACGGATTTAGCGGAGGTGTTCGTGCGGCGGAGCTGGGCGAACTTGCTGGAGAGCGCGACCGTGCCACCGGGTGCGCCAAGACCAAAGAGAATCGAGTTGGGGCCGCTGGCGATCTCGGCGCGCTCGATGTTGTAGAGGTCAACAGGCACGGCGGACTGCGCGTAGTTGACGGACGACGAACCGGCGACACCGCGCACGCGGAAGCGGAAATCGTTACCCGTCGAGTCGCGGCCGGGCGGGTTGTTGAAGCCGTTGGTCGAATCCTCGACCTCGCGCTCGACGTTGGTGGCGTAGGCGAGCATCGACTCAAGATCGGTCGCGCCGATGTCGGAGAGAAATTCCTTGGTGAAGGGCGAGACGGCGGCGGGCGTGTCCTTGAGCTTGGAGTTGAGGCGCGAGCCGGCGGTGGTGTTGGCGGCTTGGTAGCCGGAGTCGTCCTCGGGGCGGACCTCAAAGGGCGAGAGCTGGATCGCGGCGTCGCTTTTTTCCGTGGGTTTCGGCGCGGGTGTGGCGGGAATGACCTGTGCGCGGCCGGAAATGACGAGCGCCACGATGGTGGCGACCAAGGTGGCGCAGCGGGCGGTTGGGCGCATCGAGGAAATCATCGTGGTCAGGAGTCGGGTGCAGCGGGGCTAGGGAGATCGTGCCGGAGGGGGGGGGCGCCGAGGCGGCGCAAAGGGTAACGCCGCTGGCGATTTTCGTAACACGATCGCTGTCGGATTCAAGGCAGGTGTGCGGAAGATTGGTTATCGTGCGGATCGTTGGCGCTACTACCCGGAGACATGACGGAGCTTTTCTGGAAAAGCGTCTTGCGCAGCGCATAGCCGGAGCCAAGCCTGCCGGGGATTTTCATTTCCGCCACCATCACATCATCCCGCCCCATGGTCACTCCCCACAGCGAGCTCGGCTACAACAGCAAGGTTGAAGGCGGCGTGATCGTGTCGCGGGCGGACGCCGCGATTAACTGGATTCGCACCAATTCCATGTGGCCGATGCCGATGGGACTGGCGTGTTGCGCGATCGAGCTCATGGCGGTCGGTGGCGCACGGTTTGATATCTCGCGGTTCGGCGCCGAGGTCATGCGGTTTTCCCCGCGCCAGTCGGATTGCATGATCGTGGCGGGAACGGTGACTTACAAAATGGCCCCGCAGGTGCGCCGCATTTATGATCAGATGGCCGCGCCGAAATGGGTCATCGCGATGGGTGCCTGCGCCAGCTCGGGCGGCATGTATCGCAGCTACGCGACGCTCCAAGGCGTGGACCGCATCGTGCCGGTCGATGTTTATGTGAGCGGTTGCCCGCCACGGCCTGAAGCGTTGCTCGATGCTTTGATGAAGTTGCAAACCAAAGTGCGGAGCGAACCCTCCTCGAGCCGGCTGCTTTCGGCCTGAACACTGCTGTTGCCCACCGCATGTCCGCCGAAGCTCTCATCGCGCTCAAAGCGAAATTCCCGCAGGCCACTGACCGCGCCTCCGCCGATCATCCGGCGATCACGGTGCCGCTCGGTGACCTCGTGGCCGTGCTGAAATACCTGCGCGACGAATTCGCTTTTGACCTACTGATGGACCTCACCGCGATCGACTGGGCCGAGGGCGCAGCGCCGCGGTTCACGATGGTTTATCACCTGCTTTCAACGACGCGCGTCGGTAGCTACGTGCGCGTCGCGGCGAACTGTGCTGGCACGGACGCCGAGCCGACGGCGCCGAGCATCGTGAGCCTCTGGCCCGGCGCCAACTGGCACGAGCGCGAGTGCTTCGACATGTTTGGGATCAAGTTTGAGGGGCATCCGGATCTGCGCCGCATTTTGATGTGGGACGGCTACCCCTATCACCCGCTGCGGAAGGAATTCCCGCTCGCCGGCATCGAGACCGATTTGCCGGTGGCCGACATTCAGGAAGAAACCGGCACGCGGGTGATCGCGGCGCCGATGATGGGTGGACCGTTCGTGGCGTCGGCCGGCGAGGTGAATCTCACCGAGGCCGAGCCGCGCGCCAAGGACGAGAGCTGGGCCGATCGCGCCGTGCAACCGGGCCAGACCGAACTGCGCCAGAAGAAAGACTGAGCATGGCCACCGAAATCTCATTTCCCGATAGCGCCGCGAAAACCGCCGCCGGAGCACAGGCTGCCCCCGCGGAATTCCAGACGGAGAAGATGTCGCTCTCGATGGGGCCCTCGCATCCCTCGACCCACGGCGTGCTCCGGCTCCAGATGGAACTCGACGGCGAGATTCTCACGAAGGCCGATCCGATCGTCGGCTACCTGCACCGCGGCGACGAGAAGATCGCGGAGAACATGACCTACAACCAGTTCGTGCCCTACACGGACCGGTTGGACTACCTCGCGCCGCTGGCGAACAACATGGCCTACGCCATCGCGGTCGAGCGCCTCGCGAAACTCGAAGTGCCCGCGCGCTGTCAGGCGATCCGCGTGTTGACGGCGGAAATGGCGCGTGTCTCGGCGCACCTGATGGGGCTCGGGGCCTTCGCCCTCGATGTCGGCGCATGGAGCGTGTTGCTTTACTCGCTCGAGGAGCGCGAAAAACTCTACAAGCTTTTCGAAGAGCTCACCGGCGCGCGCTTCACGACGAGTTACACGCGGATCGGTGGCGTGACCCGCGATGTGCCCGAAGGCTGGCTCGGCCGCGTGAACGCGTTCTGCGATCAATTTCTGCCGATTCTGGAGGAGATGTTGAGTCTCCTCACCCGAAACAAAATCTTCATGGATCGCACCGTGGGCATCGGCGTGATCTCGAAGGCCGATGCGCTCGCCTACGGTCTCACCGGACCGAATCTCCGCGGCAGTGGCGTCGGCCTCGATATGCGGAAGGACAAACCTTACTCGGGCTACGAGCAGTATGAGTTTGATGTGCCCGTCGGCACCAAGGGCGATTGCTACGATCGCTATCTCGTGCGCGGCGAAGAGATGCGCCAGTCGGTGCGCATCATCCGACAGGTGATCGCGAAGTTTCCCGGTGGCGCATGGTATGCGACCGATGCGAAACGCATTTTCGCGCCGCCGAAGGAAAAAATCCTCAGCTCGATGGAGGAGCTGATCCAGAATTTCATGATCGTGACGGAGGGTCCGCAGATTCCGGCGGGTGAGGTTTACTTCGAGGCGGAAAACCCGAAGGGCATCTTGGGCTTTTTCATCGTGAGCAAGGGCGGCGGCGTGCCGTATCGTCTTAAAATTCGCTCCCCCTCGTTCTGCAATCTCTCGATCCTCCCGAAGGTTTGCGTCGGTAATTTGATCTCGGATGTCGTCTCGATTCTCGGGTCGCTCGATTTCGTGATGGGGGAGTGTGACCGATGAATATGAGTAGCGAGCATCGAATGGCGAGTAGCGAGCATCACGCGTGCGAACGTGGTGAAGCACTTCGCTGCCGTCTACTCGCTACTCGCTACCAGCTACTCGCTACTTTTCGCGCCTGATGAATTTGAAACCCGCCACGCTGGCCCGCATCGACGAGCTGATCACGCATTACCCGGTGAAACGGAGTGCGGTGCTGATGCTGTTGCACGCCATCCAGGAGGATGCCGGCTTCATCTCCAACGAGGCGATCGAGTGGGTGGCCGCGAAACTCGAGCTCCAGCCGATCAACGTCTACGAAGTCGTGACGTTCTACCCGATGTTCCGGCAGAAGCCGATTGGTCGCCGCCACATCAAAGTCTGCCGCACGCTGTCGTGCGCGCTGATGGGTGGCTACAAGACGTGCGCTACTTTTGAGCAGGAATTCAACACGCACCGCGGCGAGATTTCGCCCGATGGCGAAGTGACGATCGAGTTCGTCGAGTGCCTCGCGAGCTGCGGCACCGCGCCCGTGGTGCTCATCGACGACGACCTCCACGAGAAGGTCGATGGCGCGAAAGCGAAGCAGTTGAGCGACCAGATCAAAACCGATGCCGCCAAACGCCGCTAGTTTTTGAACCACGAATGCACACGAAGGCACACAAATTCAGAAAGATCATGAACGGCCTCTCCGCTCATTCGTGTTTGTTCGTGTCCATTCGTGGTTAACTCCTCTTCTTCGATGCCCGCTCCCGAACAACGTCGGATCATTTTCAAGCACATCGGTGCGCCGGGCTACACCAACGACCTCGCGTGCTACGTGAAGCACGGTGGCTACGAGATGCTGCGGAAGGCCGTGGCAATGCAGCCGGCGGCGATTATCGACGAGGTGAAGAAGGCGGGCCTGCGCGGGCGCGGCGGCGCGGGTTTCCCCTGCGGCGTGAAGTGGGGCCTCGTCGATCGCAAGAGCGGCAAGCCGATCTATCTCGTGGTGAACGCGGACGAGTCCGAGCCCGGCACGTTCAAGGACCGCTACATCATGCACCAGGACCCTCATCAGCTGATCGAGGGGATCATGATCTCGGCGTGGGCCAACAACGTGAAGCAGGCCTACATTTATATCCGCGGCGAGATGCCCCACGGGGCGCGGATTTTGGAGCAGGCCATCGCCGAGGCGCGGGCGGCGAATTTCTGCGGACCGAAAATCCTCGGCACCGACTACGGCTGCGAAATCTACGTCCACCGTGGCGCGGGCGCTTACATCTGCGGCGAAGAGACCGGCCTCATCGAGTCGCTCGAGGGCAAGCGTCCTTATCCGCGCATCAAGCCGCCTTATTTCCCCGCGGTGCTCGGCCTCTACCAGTGTCCGACGATCGTGAACAACGTGGAGACTCTCTGCCACGTGAAGCACATCGTCGAGATGGGCGGCGACGCCTACGCGAAGATCGGCACGCCCAATAACACCGGCACGCGCATCCTCTGCGTGAGCGGCCACGTGCAAAAACCCGGTTACTTCGAATACGAAGTCGGCAAGATCACGATGGGCGAGCTGCTCAACGAGGTTTGCGGTGGCCCGTTGCCCGGACGGAAATTCAAGGCCGTGATTCCCGGTGGATCATCCGCGAAGATTTTGAAGTTCGGCGAGACGTTCACCTTGAAAAACAAGGACGGCACCTCGCGCACGCTGACCGTTGAGGACATCCCGATGGATTTCGATACGCTCGCGGCCTGCGGCACCATGGGCGGCTCCGGCGGCGTGATCGTGATGGACGACTCGGTGAACATGGTCGAGGCGCTCGCGAACATAAACGCGTTCTACGCCCACGAGAGCTGCGGCCAGTGCACCCCATGCCGCGAAGGTTCGTTGTGGATGAAGAAGATCACGAATCGCATGGTGCATGACAACGCCCGCGCCGAGGACGGCGCGCTGCTCAAGAGCGTCGCCGACCAAATCGCCGGCCGCACGATCTGTGCTTTCGGTGAAGCGTGCTCGTGGCCCACCCAGAGCTTCGTTGCGAAATTCGGGGACGAGTTCAAAGCGTATCCCGAAACCAAGAAGCAGTCGAAGTCAGCGGATGCGCGGGAGTTGGTGTGAGCTGAATCCCTTGAAACGCGAAGACGCAAAGACACGAAGCCAAACCAGACCCAAGAGAACCCAAACCAACCCTTTGCTCCGACCTTAGCGTCTTCGCGCCTTCGCGTTTTCTCTCAAGACTTCCGCATCGCCCTTTAGCATGATCCAAACCGCCAAACCCGACCTCGTCACCGTCAATATCGACGGCAAGGAAGTCGCCGTGCCGAAAGGCACCAATGCGATCGAGGCCGCGCGCCTCGTCGGCGTGGACGTGCCGTATTATTGTTATCACCCGAAGCTTTCCGTCGTCGGCAATTGCCGGATGTGTCTTATCGAAATGGGCATGCCGGCCGTCGATCCCGCGACCAAGGCGCCGATCATGGACCCGGCGACAGGGAAGCAGAAAATTAATTGGATCCCGCGTCCGCAGATCGGGTGTGCGACGAATGCGTCGCCCGGCCTGCACATCCGCACGCAGACCCCGCAGATCAAGGATTGCCGCGAGGGCGTGATGGAGTTCCTCCTCGTGAATCACCCGCTCGACTGCCCGATCTGCGATCAGGCCGGCGAGTGCAAGTTGCAGGAGCAGTCCACCGGCTACGGCCGCGGCTACTCGCGCTACATTGAGCAGAAGAACGTGAAGCCCAAGCGCACGCAGCTCGGCCCGCGCGTGATGCTCGACGACGAGCGCTGCATCCTCTGCTCGCGCTGCATCCGCTTCTCGAAGGAAATCGCGAAGGACGACGTCCTCGGCTTCATCGACCGCGGCAGCTACTCGACGCTGACGTGCTATCCGGGCAAGCAACTTTCGAATAACTACTCGCTCAACACCGTCGACATCTGCCCCGTGGGCGCGCTGACGAGCACGGATTTTCGGTTCAAGATGCGCGTCTGGTTTCTCAAGCAGACGAACAGCATCGACACCGAGTCGAGCGTCGGCGCCAACACCGTCGTCTGGTCGCGCGAAGGCCAAATCTACCGCATCACGCCGCGGCAGAATGATGCCGTGAACGACACGTGGATGGCCGACAGCGGTCGCGAGCTCTACAAAGCGGTCCGCGCTTCCGACCGTCTCACGGCGATCAAGATTAACGGTGTCGATGGCACGCTGGAAATGGCGCTGAAAGTTGCGACCGATCTCCTCAAGGCGGGTGGCGTCGCGATTGTCGGCTCCGGACGCAGCTCCGTCGAAGAACAGTTTCTTGCTAAGAAACTCGCCGATGCGGCGAAGGCTTCGGCGCATCTCGTCAGCCGGGTAGGCGAGGGCGACAAGCTCCTCATTTCCGCCGACAAGAATCCGAACGTTCGCGGTGCGCTCGTCACCGGCCTCATCAAGGAACTTCCTGCGGCCAAGCTCACGGCGCTCGCCGCCGCGATCGATGCCGGCACGGTAAAGACCGTCGTCTCCATCGGCGAAGACCTCGCGGCCGCGGGACTCAGCGCGGCGCAGCTCGGAAAAGTTTCGATCGTTTATCTCGGCACGCACGCCAACGCCACGAGTGGGGCGGCCAAGATCGTCATCCCGACACTCACGGTTTTCGAGAAGAGTGGTTCGTTCGTGAACCAGCAGTTCCGGCTTCAGACCTTTGCCAAGGCGGTGCCCGGCCCACAGGGTGCGACCGACGATCTGGTGGTGCTCGCCAAGCTCGCGCAGGTGGCGGCGGCCGATGTCGCGGCGGTGCGCGCGGTGCTCGCCGTTGAAGTTCCGGCGCTGGTGACGCTCTTGACGGCAAAAATTCCCGAGACCGGCCTCCTCCTCGATGCCACCCCCTGGGCAGCGCTGCCGTTTGTCGAAGGCGAGACGTTGCACCACAAGCCCGCGGCAAAGGCCGCGGTTACCTCCTAACTCATGCGCTCCATCGCTCTCTTCGGCCTCGGCATCGGATTTATTCTCATGGGCGCCGGCCTGTTTGCGCTGACATTGCGCAAGCAGAAGGCTCCGCCCGCCCAGCCCACCAAGGCGCAGCAGCGCGAGCAGGTGGAGCTGGCTGCGGAGCACAAAAAAATGCGGCTCGGTGCGGCGGTGGTGGTTGGCTTCGGTCTCGTTCTCGCCGGGCTGGCGTATCTCTGAGCGATGATCGATTTCTACCTCAGTCTGCATCCGGTCGTGCAAGGCGTGCTCAAGGGGCTCGCGGTGATACTCGTCATCTTCCCCATCGGCGGTGCATGCTCGATGGCAGAGCGAAAGGTGTCGGCTTGGATTCAGGGTCGCCCCGGCCCTAACCGTGCGATCGTGCCGTGGGTCGCGTGGATTCCAATTCTGGGACCGTTCCTGCAACGCCTGGGAATTTTCCACGTGATGGCCGACGGCGGCAAGATGCTCTTCAAGGAAGACGCGCTGCCGGGGCACGTGAACAAGTTCTACTTCGTGCTCGCGCCGATCGTCGCCATGATTCCGGCGCTGACAACCGTGGTGGCGGTGCCGTTTGGCGCGTATCTCGACACCGCGGGCCAAGTCATTCCGCTCGCGTTGGCCAACGTCGACATCGGCATGCTCGCGGTCTTCGCCGTCTCGTCGATGGGCGTTTACTCGCTGATTCTCGCCGGCTGGGCCTCCAATTCGAAATATCCCTTCCTCGGCGGCGTGCGGGCCTCGGCGCAGCTCATCTCTTACGAGCTTTCGATGACGCTGTCAGTGATGCCGATCTTCCTTTGGGTAAACGCGCCCGGTCGCGAGGCGACCCTCGGGCTCGCGCGCGTGGTGGAATTTCAGAGCGGCAGTTGGGCTGGTTTTACCGCGGCGTCGTGGGGTGGAGTTTGGTTCATCTTCCTGATGCCGGTCTCGGCGTTTGTCTTCATCACGGCCTTGTTTGCGGAGACGAACCGCCAGCCGTTCGACATGCCGGAGTCCGAGGCGGATCTCGTGGGTGGGTTTCACACGGAGTATGGCGCCTTCAAGTGGGGCCTTTTCTTCGTCGCCGAATATTCCGCGATGTTGATCGGCTCGGGCGTGTTCACGCTGCTCTTCCTTGGCGGCTGGAATCCGCTTCCATGGGTGCCGCTCGCCGATCTCGTCGGCTGGCTCACGCATCTCTCGCCGCTCCTCGGCCATCCGATTGCGGTCGGCCTGCTCTCGATCTGCATCTTCCTCGGCAAAGTGCTCGCGCTGATCTTTTTCTTCATGTGGGTGCGCTGGACCGTGCCGCGCTTCCGCTACGACCAAGTCATGGAGATCGGCTGGAAGAAACTCCTGCCCCTCGCCATCGCCAACCTCCTCGCCTACGCGATCGGCATCGCGCTCCTGCAAAAGTGAAGACGATGAAATTGAAACGCAAAGACGCCAAGACGCTTAGCTCGATCCGAAAGAAATCCGGATTGGCTTTTTTTGTTCCGATCTTCGCCGCTTCGCGGCTTTGCGTTTAAGAGAACCCGGCACCGCCATGGCTATCATCCCTCTCGAACGCAAACCGCTCACCTTCGCCGAGCGCACCTATGTTCCGCAGATCCTCGCCAGTCTGAGGACGACATGGCAGCATCTCGTGCGGCCGAAGGAGACGCTCGAATATCCCGAGCAGCGGCCCGCGATCCCGCCCGGCTATCGCGGCGTCCCGACGCTCGTGATGGATCCGCACGGTCGCGAGAAGTGCGTCTCGTGTCAGCTCTGCGAGTTCGTCTGCCCGCCGAAGGCCATCCGTATCACCCCCGGCGAGATCGCGACGGATGCGCCGACCGGCCACGTCGAGAAAGCCCCGAAGGAATTCGAGATCGACATGCTCCGCTGCATTTACTGCGGCATGTGCCAGGAGGTTTGCCCGGAGGAGGCGATTTTCCTCCAGAACCAGTTTTCGATGACGGGCTACACCCGCGAGGAGATGGTCAACAACAAGGCCCGCCTTTACGAACTCGGCGGCACACTGCCCGACTCGCACTTTAAGTGGGACAAGAAGAAAACCGCCGAGGACCACGGCAACGACCGGCACTGATCTCCCCATGACGCCGAAGAATTTGAAACGCCAAGACGCCAAGACGCTAAGCTCGAACCAGAAGATTTCTGGCGTGTTCGCCTTTGCTCCGATCTTCGCGCCTTCGCGCCTTTGCGCTTAACCACGATGGGCCAATTTCTTTTCAACCTCTTCGCCTTGTTCACGCTGATTGCCGCGGTCGGCGTCGTCGTGAACAAAAACGCCGTCAACGCCTCGCTCTGCCTGCTGCTCTCCTTGGTCGGCGTCGCGGGCCTCTTCGTCGGCCTCGAGGCCTACCTCCTGGCGTTTTTGATTCTGTTGGTTTACGCGGGCGCGATCGCCGCGCTGTTTCTCTTCATCGTCATGCTCCTCGACACGCGTGGCGATGCGCGGCCAACGCTGAACCGGCTCCCCGCCGCCGCGCGCATCCTCGCCGTCGGACTCGTCGTCGGGGGCGTCGTGTCGTTTCTCGCAC
>JANNEY010000300.1:0-16748 GCA_031379235.1 Opitutaceae bacterium
CCCGCCGCTGGGAGAAATGCGAACGCTTTTCCAAATCTGGCGGGGTTCGGCGACCCCGCCCGACAGCTCAATCGCGGAAACTCACGTGCCCTCGTAGAGCACCGCGAGTTCGAGCAATAGTTTCTCCAGCTCCTGAAAATATTTTCCTTCGGTCAGCTTTTCCCTTTTCGCGCGCAGCGCGGCGATATCGAGCTCCAATTGATCACGGCGGGCGCGCACCTCGGGGGCGAGCTGTTGCTCGACCGCGCTGCGGACGAGGTGAAACTGATGGGCGCGCGCGCCGTCGAGCGCCGCGCCGTCGCGCGCACGCTTGGTGGCGAGCACCCCGCGGAACCAATCGGCCGGCGTGCCCAACCCGTCGCCGTTGTCGTCGAGCAGGGCGTGCTCCGTCGCGAGCCGGTTCTCGGTCTTGTAGAATTCGTTCGTCCGGTGCGACGCGCTGAGAAACGACTCCAGCAGCGAGATCTGTCCATCCTTGTCGAGGTCGCTCTTGGGATCGGCGAGCGCCTCGGCGAGAAATTTACCGAAGCGCGCATAGTTGTGTTCGCTGCCGCTACGGGTGGCGCTGACGATCACGCGGCGCGGCGCGGCGAGCTTGGCGAGAAACGGCGCGCTCGACGAGGTGGTATCGATGATGGCGATCGGGCGTTGGAAGGGCTTCAGCCACTCCGCCAACTCGGAAGCCGCGATATCGGGTCCGCGGAGGTTCAGTTTCGCTTCCTTGCCGTCAAACGTCCCGTGCCCGATCAACACAATCCAGAGTTCGGCGGCACCGGTCTTCTCCTCCGCGGCGAGCGCCGCCTTGACCCGGTCGTAGTCCGAGGGCGATGCCGTCTCTTCCCGACCAATTGCGGTATGCTTTGCCCCCGCCTGTGCGCTGACCTTGGCCCACGCGTCCAGCTGCAGCGTGATGTCCGGCGCAAACTCCGGCTCACCCGGCGCCCCCGCGACCGCGATCACGGTGGCTGGCTGAGCCACGGAGACCGCCCACGACACGAGGAGACCAAGGATTAGAAAAAATCGGCGCACGCTCATGGCATTCCTTTCCAGCGCCGCAGGCCCCACTCGGCGAGGAGGCAGGCGAGCGCAAAGCCGAACATCAGGGGCGTGTGCCACGCCGGGTAAGACCACGTCTCCATCACCGGCGCCCGCAACTCGGGCAGCTTCCGCACAAAGTTCTCCAAGTCCGCCGCGGGAATTACCTGGCCGCCGGTGCGTCGCGCGAGGTCCTCCAGCAAGGCGACATTGGGCACGAGGGATCGAAATTCTTCCGCGGCGAGGTCTGTGCTCCAGCCCGCCTCAGCCCGACCGAGGTCCGCCCCGGCGTTGTTTTTCACGGTGGCCACAGCGCGAAAGCCGCCGGTCTGCCGCGGCACATAGGTGACTTGGTAAAGTCCGGGCTCCGAGAGCGCCGGCTCCGCTTCCAGTTTAATCGCGGTGCCCGTGGCGCCCGCCGTGCCCTCGAACACCACCGGCTCAATCTCAACCGTGACGGCCGCGTCGTCCACGGCCTGAAATTTCTCATCGCGCACGCGCACTTGCACGCGCACCGCGCCGTTGGCATCGGCGGCGATCGGCTCGGCGGTCGCCTGCACGCGCAACGGCACATCGGCGATCAGCCAGCGCACCATCTGCCGCCAAGCGCGGTCCATGTCGGCGTGCGCGGCCACGTCGGTCATGCCCCATTTCCAAACATCACCAATCATCAGCGCCGCGGTGCGACCGCGACCGAAGCGCTGGATGGCCAGGCCGGGCAGCTCCGCGCCTTTTTCGTCGCGCACGGTGGCGATGACGCTGGCGCCGGGCTTGATGCCGCGCACGCGATTCAACACCTCAAATTTTCGCATCCCTTCGAGGCGGGTGCGTTCGTCCGCCTCGTTGTCCCGCAGCCGCGCCCACGCCTGGAGCCAGCCCTCGCGCGCAAGCTGCAAGTTCACCGGGCCGGGCGGCTCTGGCTCCGGGCCGTCATCAGGATCAAGATAGACGGGGAGCATGTCGCCAATCGGGTTGTGGAAATATTTCCCTTCCCGGAAGCACTCCATGCCACCGAGCATCAGCACGCCGCCGCCGCGCTCGGACACGAATTTCTGCAGCAGCTGCGCCTGATCTGGCGTGAAAAACTCCGCCTCCACATCGTCGAGGATGACCGCGTGGTAGCCATAAAGCTCCTCGGCCGTGCGCGGAAAACCCGCGCGCAGCTCCACTTCGTCCCGCGTGTTGAGCCGGACGAGCACGGGCTGATCGTAGCGTTGCACATCCTCGGGCGCCTGCTGGCCAAAACCGCGGAAGAGTGGATTGCTCGTCTCGCCGGCGCGACCGCGGAAATCGAATTTCGGCTCGCGCTTCGCCACGCGGATCAAACCGACCAATTGCACCTGCTCGTCCGCCTGCACAGCGCGATTGAGAAACTTGAATTCCCAGTTCGGCCGGCCCGCGACATACAGCACGCGAAACGGCCCCTGCCCGCGATCCACCGCAAAGACGCGCTGGTTGTTCGCGAGCGTGGCCTCCTCGGTTTTCACCTCGGGGGCAGCCGTCGCGCCCGGGGCCGTGGGTGGGACAACATCAGCCGGCGAACTCGCGCGGACTTGGTAAAAGGAAAGCCCCGGCTGTTCCGGCTTCAGTTGAAAGCGAAACGCCAGCGCTTCGCCATCCGCGCGCGCCTCGGCCGTCTGCTCCTGCACCGTCTTGCCCGCCCGATCCACGAGCCGCATGACGACGGGTTTGCCGCGGTAACCGGCGGCCTGCACATCGGCCTGCACCGACACCGGGGCATCCTCGAAGGAACTCTGGCTGACCGCGACCTGTTGCACCGCGATATCACGCACGCTGTCGCCTCGCCCAATCACGACCGGATAAATCGGCGGCAGGCCGGTGAGATCGGGCCACGCGCCGTTCGCCAGATCGGTGGCGTTACCATCGGTGAGCAGGAGCACGCCCGCCAGTGGACGCCCCTGAAAGCGCTCGCCGAGCGTGCGCAGCGCCGAGCTCATCGCGCTGGAGCGGCCCTCGAAATTCAGTTCGCCGAAATCCTTCGAAGCCTGCAGCCGCGTATCGAAAAGGTAGCGCCGCACATCAAACGTGGACGCAAGGGAAGTCTGCCACGACGACACCACCGGATCGACGAGGCGGCGCAGCGTATCACCGCGGCTCGCGTTTTCCCCGCGATCATGAATTTGCAGGCCTTGGCTGTTGTCGGCCAGCACCGCGAAGAGGTTGGCCCCCGGCCGCGCCCGCTGACCGAGCCACAAGGGTTCCAGCAAGCAGAGCGCGAGCGCCGCGATGCCCGCGGCCTTCAACGCGAGGCAAACCCAGCGCAGCGGGTGACCGGCCGAGGCCCGGTAGCTCCAGATCAGCACGAGCAAGGCCAGCAAGCCGAAGCCGAGCACCGGCCAGAGCCAGTTCAAGCCGGAGAAGGTGAGCGAGGTGGTCAAAGGCGAAATTCCAAACGCCAAGTTTCAGACGCCAAAAAAGATCCAAACTGAAAATCCCCAATCAAAAGCGAACGCGTGGATGTGCCCGTCGGGTTGGGATTTTTTGGGCGTTTGGCGTTTGGCATTTTGTGATTTGGCGCGCAGCGCTTACTTGTCTTTCCCCAGTTCCTCGTAGTAGCGGCGCACCGACTCCGCGAAACGCGTCGGCACTGGATCGCGGTCGATCGGAGCGAGGGAATCCTTGTTGTCGCGGCGGGCTAGTTCCTCGGCGACACGACTGCGCACTTCCACGAGCGGCTTGAGAATTTCCAACTGCACCACGGTCCAGTCGGGCTTCTTTTGGTTCTGCCGGAAATCGCTGCGCAGCATCCGCGCCCGCTCCAAAGCCGCGGCGACCGCCTTGCGCATCTCGGGCGTGTCCACGAGTTCCTCGACATCCCGCACGCGCTCGGCCCAGCGGTTGAAATCGCCGCCGGTGATCGGCCCGACGTTCACGCGACCGTCTTCGGCGCCACCGAAATTACCGCCAAAATTCGCGCCACCTCCATTCAGGATGTTGTCGATATTGAAGTTGCCGCCGCGATTCGCGTTACCGCCACGCTGATTGCCACCCGGCTGCTGCCGTGGATTGCGTGCCTCGGCAATCTGGCCGGGCTGCTGACCGCGTTGCCCGGGTTGCTGCTGCGGCGCATCGCCGCCAGCCTGGCCACCTCCCCCGCCCGGTTGACCACCGGCCTGCGCCGTCTGCTGGGCAGATCCTTGGCCGGGTTGCTCACCCGGTTGTTGCCCGCCGGGTTGCTGACCGCCCTCGCCCGGTTGTTGCCCGGGCTGTTGTCCCGGTTGATTTCCGCCGGCCATTTTCTGTCCACGATCGCCCCGCTGGCCGGGCTGACGACCCTGCCCCGGCTGACCGGGCTGGCCCTGCTCCCCGGGTTGCTGGCCGGGTTCGGTGCCCTCACGGCCCGCGGCCGACGGATCATTTTCACCTGGGGTGCCGGCCTGCCGTTGATCGCCGGGCTGGCCACGCTGACCAGGTTGGTTACCGCGCTCGCCCGGCTTGGCGCCCTCCTGCTGGCCGGCCCCGCTCGCCTGCGCGATCTCGCGTTTCAGTTGATCGGTGAGCGCGTCGAGTTCGGATTGGGCGAGCTTTAATTGCTCCGCATCATCCCCGAGCACGCTCTCCGCCGCGCGCTCGACGCCGCGTTTCAAATCATCGATTTCGCTGCGGGCGCGCTGGCCGGCTTTCTTCGCCTGCGGGAGATTGCCTTCGCGCACCAAAGCGCGCGTGAGGTCGAGGGCTTTGCCGCCCTGTTCGCTTTCGTTCAGTTTCTGCAACTGATCGTAGAGCTCGCGGGAAAGACGCCCGCTGTTGAGGAGTTCGGAACGCGCCTGCTTCACGGCGTTGGCGTCGTCCTGCGCGACTTTACGCACGCTGTCGTAGAGCTGGCGGGAGAGCAGCGGCTCGGTGTTTTCGGCCTGCTCGGAAATCTGCGTGGCTTTGTCGACGAGCTTGTTCATCCGCTCCTTCTGCTCGGTGAGTTTGTCGCCGAGCTCCTTGTCCTCGCCCGAATCGGCGAGGGATTTGCGCTTCGGCTGATTGCCGCCCTTGGCGAGTTCGTCGATCTTCTGGCCCAGCTCTTCCTGCTGCCGCGAGAGTTCGCGCGCTTCATTGCGCATGTCGCGCAGGTCTTCGGCAAACTGGCTGGAATTCTGTTTGCGCATTTCGTCGCGCATTTGCTGGAGCTGACGCTGCGCGCGCGTGCCGGAGGCGAGCGCTTGCGCGACGGAACCGTCCGCCGCCGCGTCAGCGGCCTTCTGAATATCCTGCCTCGTCTGCTCAAGCTGCTGGCGCTGGTCGGCCATGTTCGACTGGTTCTCCTGCCGGTCCATGCGCTGCTTCACCTCGTCCGCATCGGCCAGCATCTGGCGCTGCTCTTCCTCGAGCCGCTTGAGCCGGCGCTTCACCTCTTCACGCTCCTTCTCGGTCTGCGCCTCCTGGAGCGCCGTCTGCAATTCCTTCAACCGCTCGTTCAGATCCTGCTGGCGCCGGGCCAGCTCCTGCAGCCGGTTCATCACGCCGAGTTGCTCACGGCGTTCCTTGTTTTCCGGCGCCTTGGCCTGCCGCTGGGTCTCATAGCGATTCTCCGACTGCTTCAAATCCAGTTGATCGATTTGCCGTTGGTTCGCGGAATCGCCGCCACCACCGCCGCCTTTCTTGCTGTTGCGCCGCGTGACGTTCGTCTCGCGCGCCTGGAGTTTCAGCAGCGCCTGATACGCGGCCTGTTCGGCGGGCAGGGCTTGGGCGAGGGGCGCGGGATCTTTCGCGGCATCCTTCAGCTTTTCAATCGCCTTCTCCATTTCCGAAGTGACGGTTTTCCAGAGTGCCTGCTGGCGCGGCGAACGCGCTTCCGCGGCGGTTTCCTCGGCCTGCGCGAGCGCCTGGGCCTGCGCGTCGCTCACCACCTTGGCGTCGTCGGCATAATTACCCGTCGCGCCCGTGCGCTGAAGTTTCCACGTCGCGCTGATAATTTGTTTCTGCAGCTCGGTGAGTTTGCGCGCCTGGTTGCGCTGGCCGGGTGGCTGTTGTTGCTGCTCCTGCTCGCCGGACTCCATGTTCTGGCTCTCACGGAAAATTTCGTCGAAGGGCCGCACTTCCGCAAAATAAAGATCACCGCTCGAGCGGCGCACCTTGCCGTCAGGCCCGGTGTCGTCGGCCCAGGCAAACCAGGAAATCAGGTCGTCGGGCTTGGCGCCGAGTTCCTCGAGTTTCATCAGGTGGCTGAAGCTGCGCTTTTCCTTCGCGGCGCCATCGCGGCCGAGTTCGATGAATTTCGGCTCGGCGCCGGCAATCGCATAGGCGAGACCGAACGCCCCGGTGCCAAAGTCGTCCCAAACCGTGCCCTCAAACGCGACCTCTTCGAGCGCCGAAGGGCGCACATCGCCGCGCGGCGACGCCAGCTTGATCTCGGGCGCACGATTCGGTTGCACATCGATCACGAAAGGGGTCGCCACCTTGTTGGCGCGGCCCTCGGCATCGACGAGTTGCAGGTCGTAGCTCTCGCTTTTCACCGGCACAAAGGCCCCGAGCGTCGCCACGGCCTTGTCAGGCGCGACCGTCAGCGGGATCTCGGTCTTCTGCTTGTTGCGCGCGACAAGCTTCGCCGACTTCACCGGCTTGTTGAGCTGCAGCGCAAAATCGAGCGTGGTGCCCTCGACCGCGCTAACGCGACGCGTGTCGTCGATGTGCTTCGGCGCGAGCTTGGTGTAATCGGGAAACTTAAAATCGACGTCGGAACGCACGAGCTTCGGGTGCTCGAAGACCGTGACCTTGAAATCGCGCGTCTTCTCCCCGCGATATTCGAGATGATAGGTGAGATCGTTGGCGACCTCGGGCACGCTCCCGCCAAACACCGGGTCAGCAAGGCTCTTCACGAGCGAGACGGAGCGCGGCGCGGCGCCATTTTCGCGAATCACCAGGCTGACGTTCGGCGGCAGCGCCCCACCGAAACGGGCCAGGACGACGAGGCTGTCGCCGCGCTCGATACTCGTGTCACCCGGAGTGACCGCGACTCCGTCACTGCCGACCCACTGCGGCGCTTCGCCGTGAATCCGCGCCACGCGCAAACCGGAGAGCGCAAAAAGAAAACATCCCAGCGCGAGCAAATGCACCGCCTGCCCGATCACGAAACGCGAACCCGGCACCACGCGCCGCCAGTCCTGTTTCTGGCTGTGCGCCGTCGCCTCCTGAATGACGCGGTATTGGAGATACCCGGCCGGCTGCTTCGGATCGTGATCCTGCTGGATCGCGGTGAGCAAGACCCCGTTCAGCTCGGGATGCTTCGCCTCGATCTTGCGCGCAATCCAACGCGAGTCCGGAGTCTGCGAGAAACTGACGAACACGAGCATCATCGCACCGCCAAGGGCGAGCACCAGCAGGACCGGCAGCGCCAGCGTCCACGTGTTACCCGTGGCGCGTTGCGTCCACACGACCGCGACGGAGACAAGTGCCGCGAGGGCCCAGCACACGGCCAAGCGCCGCCACATCGCCACCCACTGGAAACGTCGCGCCACCCGCTGCAGTCGCGATTTCAGGAAGTCATCATTCATGGTGTCACCTCTTGGGTTTCCAATGCCGGCCGGCGTGCGGTCCACCCCGCGAGCGCCGACTCAATCAAAAGCACGGCGAGGGTCGCCGCGACAAACCAACGCCAAAGTTTCTGCCGGTTCTCGGCTTCGAGGCCCTGGAGCAGCGTTTTATTTTCGGCCGGCACCGCGGCGTCCGCTTTCAATCGCGCGACGGGCACGCCGAGTTGCTCCAGTTCATCCGTGGCCAGCGGCGCCGTGCGACTCTCGTTCGCATCGAGGTTCACGGCAAAGCGCAGCGGCTTCGCGCCACCCTCCAATTGGTAGATGCCGGGCTGCCCAGTCGGCGCAAACTCACCGGCTTTGGCCGCGAGTGCCACGGCGGCTCCAGTAGGCGGACGCACCGTGGTCGCCGTGCCATCGGCCGGGAGCGGCACTTTGTCGCCCACCGCATACTGCGTCGCAAAGCTCGCTACGCCGCCCGCCTGCTCGAGCAGCGACCACATCAGTGGCACAAATTTCGACGACACCGCGAGCTGGCTTTCCTCGGGCTGCCAGCCACTGGTCAGCACATAGATTCGCCCTTTGCCGGTCGGCACCTCGACGATCGCGGGATCGCCCGAATCGAATTTGGCGACGACGCGGGCGCCGATGATACCGGAGGCATCAAGTTTCCGGAATTTCCAAAAATGAATCTTGGTGAAATCGCTGAAGCGTGGATCGGCGAAGGGCGCGAAGAGCGGATGCTGGAAGTCGATCTCGGCGAGCATCGCGTAGTTCGACGTGCGGCCTTCGGTGAGCGTGAGTTCCGGCCGCCCGAGCAACGCGCCCAGCGTCGGCCCGAATGCCACGGACTTCGGTGCGATCACAACCGTCTTACCGGCGAGCGCCTGCTCGCGCAATGCGGTCGCCGTCTCGGTTGACACCGCATCCACCACGAAAATCGCGCTCGCGGCCTGGACATCGGAAGGCAGCAGCGGGGCCGCTGGTGCGCTCGCGACGATTCGCACCGCGACGCGCGGGGTCTCGGCGAACGCCCGGCGGAGGAAAAATAGCGGCTGCTTCACATCCTCGGCGACATCACGCCCGATCCACAGCACGGTGGCGCGCTGCTGCGCGGGAGGAATCACGTAGGCGGTGTTGTCAAAGTCCTCGTCGTCACCGCGCAGCGATATCTGCTCCAGGCCCGCCATGCCCTTCGGCACCGGCACGGAAAAAACGCGGCTCTGCCCCGGTGGCACGTAGGCATCGATCGGGGCGCTGAGAAACTCACCGGTCGGCGACGGGTTCGCGGCTGTGGCCGGCGCACCGGTCGCAGCCGTCCAGCCGAGTTTGAATTGTTCGCGTTTCGATTCGGGGGAATTCGTCACCCGCACGCGCACGGGGGCATCGGCCGCCCGCGTTGACTCGGGGCCGTCGGCCACAAATTGCACCCCGGCGTTGGTCACGTTGCGTGCCTTGATCGCCTCGACGATCAGTTCGACGCCCTTCGGCCACTCGTAAGCCTGCAAGGCATCGAGCCGGCTGCCGGCTTGCAGATCACTCACCAGCACGATTTGCCGCGGGCCGGGGGCGGTCTTGCCATCCTCGTTTTCGGCGAGCGCCTCCGCGGCGGTGACGAGGGCGTTGCCCAGATGCGTGCCCGCCCAAGTCGGGGTGAGCGCGCCAAGCCGACCCACGGCAAACGCCACGCGGTCAGCGGGCGCAGTGCGGTTCCAGTCCTCGAACGACACCAGGGCCGTCGCCTGCCGGTCAAAAGGATAGAGCGCCACGTGATCGGCCGGACCGGCGCGGCGCAAAACCTCTTCCGCGCGCGCCCGAGCCGCGGCCCACACGCCGTCGCGGCGCATGCTGGCACTGGTATCGACGAGCACGACGATGCGCTTCGGCTGTGCCGCCGTAGGATCGATGATCGGGGCCTGCTTCAGAAACGGCCGGGCAAATCCGAGGGCGAGCAACGCCAGCGCCGCGCACCGCAGGAGCAGCAGCAAAATATGCTCGAGCCGGTGGCGTTTCGAAAGCCGCGGCGGGCTCGGCAACAAAAACATCAGCGAGCTGAAGACCGTCTTGTCGCGCGTCGTCCGTCGCACGAGGTGATAGAGAATGGGCCCCGCAATCGCGAGGCCACCGAGCAGGAATAGCGGGGTGAGAAAATTCACGAGCGTCCTCCCGTGCCCATCGAGCCGGTCCGGCGGAACAGCCGCCCGCGGCGCATTCGCTGCTGAAGAAATTCAAACAGCGCGATCTCGAGCGGCTCGGCGGTCGAGAGTTGCTGGTAGCTGACGCCGAGCTTGCGGCAGATGGCGCGCAGGGCCTCGGTGTGGGCGGCGAATTTCCTGCTGTAGGCCTCACGCGCCGCGGCCGGATCGATGTAGAGCGTGCGGGCGGATTCGACATCCTCGAACATCGCGGGCACTTCGATCCCCAAGTTGAGCTCCGCCGGATCGACGATGTGAAAAACCGTCAGCTCCTGCCCACCCGCGGCGAGCGCGAGGAGGTTGCGCTCCAAGCGATCGAGGGGAGCGAGAAAATCCGAGATCAGCGCGACGAGCCCGCGTTTGCGGATGAGCGACGTAATCCGCTCCAACGGCGCCACCAAATCGGTGCCGCGGCCGGCAGCGGGTTTCTCCAGGGCGAGCATGATCTGCCGCAGGTGGCCGACCCGGTGGCGGGCCGGCAGATACTCGCGGACTTTTTCGTCGAACGTCAGGAGCCCGATCGCATCGCCCTGCAAATGGATGAAATACGCGAGCGTGGCGGCCAGCGTCGCCGCGTAGGTCGCCTTGGTGAAGCCGACGGAACCGTAGTCCATCGAGCGGCTCAGATCCGCCAGTAGGTGGACGCGGAGGTTGGTTTCATCTTCGTATTTCTTGATGACGTAGCGGTCGCTGCGCGCAAAGACCTTCCAGTCGAGATAACGCGGATCATCCCCCGGGGTGTATTGCCGGTATTCGGTGAATTCCACGGAGAAACCGTGGTAGGGACTGCGATGCATGCCGCTCCAAAATCCCTCCACGACCGCGCGCGCCCGCAGTTCGAGACTGCGGATCGACATCAACGCCTTCGGGTCGATGAGCTTCGCCGAAGCGAGCGCGGGATTGGAGGTGGCGGACATGGGCGGTGACAGCGAGCCGGCCGGCGCGAGCGCAGGGACCGGCTTGGCGGACGTTAGCTGGCTTTCACGGGAGCTTTCACGCCGGCGAGGAGGCGCTTGATGACGTCGTCCATTTTCACGCCTTCGGCTTCGGCGCGGTAATTCAGCAGGATGCGATGGCGGAGCACCGGAGTGGCGAGCGCCTGAATGTCTTCGGTTGTGACATGTGCCCGGCCGCGCAGGAGCGCGCGCGCCTTGGCCCCGAGAATGAGGAACTGCGCGGCGCGCGTCCCCGCCCCCCAGCTCACCCACTCATTCACGAAGTCCGGCGTGCCCGGCTGCTGCGGCCGCGACGAGGCGGCGAGCTGCACAGCGTAGCGGACCATTTCCTCGGCGACCGGCACCTTGCGCACGAGTTCGTGAAAGCGCTGCACATCCTCACCGGTGAAGAGGGCCTCGATCGGCTCGGGGCGGCCGGACGTGGTCTGCGCGACGACCCGCACTTCGTCGGCCTCGGGCAGATAGTCCATCACCACATTAAACATGAAACGATCGAGCTGCGCCTCGGGCAGCGGGTAGGTGCCTTCCATCTCGATCGGATTTTGGGTGGCGAGGACGAAGAACGGTTCCTCCAGCGGATGTCGCACCCCGGCAGCGGTCACTTGGTGCTCCTGCATCGCTTCGAGCAGCGCGGCCTGCGTCTTCGGCGGCGTGCGGTTGATTTCGTCCGCCAGGATCATGTTGGCGAAGACGGGCCCGCGCACAAATTCGAGCTGCCGCCCGCCCGCCCCGTCGTCCCGCAGGATTTCGGTGCCCGTGATATCGGCCGGCATCAGATCGGGCGTGAACTGGATGCGCGCGAACTTCAGGTGAAACACCTGCGCGATGGACTTCACGAGCAGCGTTTTCGCCAGCCCGGGCGCACCGGTGATCAGGCAGTGTCCGCCCGCGATGAGGGCGAGCAGGATCTGCTCGATGACTTCGCGCTGGCCGATGATGACCTTGCCGAGCTCCGCCTCAATGCGGGCGCGGCCGGCGATCAGCCGCTCGGCCGTGTCGCGTTCGGTGTTAAACGCGTCGGCCGGCGGCGCGGCGGACACGAGAGGCGGGACTTGGGCAGCGGGGATGCTCATGAGAAAGGGGCTGGGGAAAAAGGGAGTGAAGGATTCGGTTGGAGAGGGACTGAAACTTTCGCTGATTCCCGCTTGGCTAGTGGGTCATCAGATAAAAAATCAGGTTCACGCCGATCGGGTAGGAAACGCGTTCGGAGAAGACCTGGAAAAAATCGTGCTCCTCGCCCTCGCGTTCCCAACCGTCGGTGATGTCGCTGTTGTGAAATGCGATCACCATGATGCGCCCTTTGTCGTCGTGCAGCGCACGGACCGACATTTTTTCCGAGCCCACCCCGCGGTAACACTCGGGCCGGTGCGCCGAGGAGTTCGGGTCGTCGGGATTGTGCGCCCGGTTCCAGAACTGCATCGTCGGCACCTGCAGGTGCTGCATCGGGCCTTTCACGTCGAACACACAATGGAAAATCGGGTGTTCGACCCCGAGTTCGCTCCATTCCCGTTCCGGCAGCACGCGCTTCATCATCGCGGAAAAACCCTTCCACTCGATGTCATTCCAGAAATCGATCACGGCCAGGCTGCCGCCGGCGAGGAGGTATTTGCGCAGGCCCGCGACCTCGGCATCGTTGATCCGGATGTAGCCGGGATGCTCCATCAGGAGAAACGGGTAGTCGTGCAGTTCAGGGTTGTTGAGTTTGAGCACCCGGCCATCCGGATCGGTTTTCAACGACGTCATCTGCTGCAACCGGTAGGAGAGATTGAGATCCGCGTCGGGAAAATCGACCCACCAGCCGAGCCGGCGCTCGCGGTGAAACGTCGGGTAGAGTGAGGTCGTCGGCCCCACCTTGAAAATCGCCCGGGCAAAGGTGAACACGTCCTTCTCGAAGCCCCGTGGGTTTTCCCAAGTCGGCGTGCCGGTGCTGTGCGAGACCACCTCGCGCGCCGTCTTCACCAAATCCTGATCGATCACCCCGCTGCCCTCGGTGCGCACGAGCGATCCGCCGAGATCGTTTTCATTGCCCCAGCCGGGCGGCGGTCCAGCCGGACCGCGCGGTTGCGCCGACGCCACGACCACGCTGAGACCGAAGACGGCCCAGATGACAGCGAGGGGAAGCTGGCGGCGGCGGATCATGATCAGTGCGTCATCGCGTAGAAGATGACGTTAATCCCGAGCGGATAGGCGATCTTTTCGGAGAAATTCTTGAAGTAATATTCGTATTCGCCCTCGCGCTCCCAGCCGTCGCCGTTGTCGGTGTTGTGCGCGGCAAAGACCATGATGCGGCCCTTGTCATCCTGAATGGTGCGATGGTGCACGGTGCGCGTGTCGCCATCGTGGTATTCCCACGTGACGCCCGTGTGCTGGCTCTCCTCCCCCACATGGACATTCGGGACCTGGCCCTTGGCCTTGATATCGAACACGCAGTGGTAAAGCGGGTGCTCGATCGGGAGTTCGCTGAAACCGCGGTCGGGAAACACCCGCTTCATCTCGCGCTCGACGTTCCGCCACGCCGAATCACCCCAGAAATCATCAAACATCAGGAAGCCGCCGTTGAGCAGGTATTTTCTCAGCGCGATCACTTCCTCCTCCGAAAATCCCAGCCGCCCCGGCTCCACAATATAGATCCACGGAAACTCGTTCAGCTCCGGATCCGTGATGCCGACGAAGCGCCCATCGGGATCAACCTTCATCGAAGTCATCTGCTGGAGCCGGTAGGACAGATTGAGATCGCTGTCGGGCGCGTCGGTCAGCCAATTGCCGCCCCGGCCAAAAAACCCACCCCCGCCTCCGGTGGAATAACGGATGCGGGCAAAAGTGAAGACATCCTTGGGAAAGCCCCGCGGGTTTTCCCACACCGGGGTGCCCGTGCTGTGCGATCCCATCTCGCGCGCCGTCGTCATACTATCGCCATTTGAGCCGCCTTCGCCGCGGCCGAAACCGCCACGACCACCGCCAAAGCGCCGCTGCGCCAGCACGAGGCCGGAGAGCACCAGGAAAAACACGCACGCGGTGAGGAGACGGCGTTTCATTTTTTGCCGCCCGGCGAAACCGGGGAAATCTTGCGCAGGAGTTCGTTCGCGGCGGCGGGAGCGGAAGCGGGCTCAGCGGCCGGCTCCTGGCGCGCCCGCTTGAGTTCGAGCAAGAGTTTTAGCGCCTCGCGGTAGCGCGGGGTCTCTTCCAGCGAGAGCAAAGCCTGTTGCCGAGCCTCAACGTCATCGCCGCGTTTGTGCAGCAACCGCGCGAGTTGGAAATGGCCGTCGGCCCGCTCGGGCACATCGAGCTGCAACAGCGTCCGCCACGCCACGATGGCGGTGGAATCGTCACCCGTTTCCGCCGCGGCTCGGGCGAGATAGCGATAGGGCTGAGGCACGAGCGGGTTGACGGCCAGATAGCGCTCAGAGTTTCGCGCGACGGTCGGCCAGTCCTTGTCTGCCGCGGCGAGTTCCATCAAACGCAGGTAACCTTCCGTAGCCTCGTCGTCGATCTCGCACCACTTCGTCAGCACCTCGCGCTCGGCCGCCGGCTCGTTGAGCGCCCGGAGGGCTGCGGCGAGTTGGCGATAGACGGCGTCGCTGCCTTTTTGCTGCGGGTAGAGTTCGATCAGGCGCTGCATCGGCACCTTCGCCTCGGCCCACTTCTGCTGCTCGATCAGGCGTTGGGCCTGCAGGCGTAACATCCAATAATTGTCCGGGTGCTCCGCGCCCCACTCGGCCAACTCGACGGCCTTGTCGGGGACCAGCAACGCCGGCGCGATCCGTTCCCAATCGAGCTTGGGCGCGACAGCCTTGGCGCGCTTCTTGGCGTAGGCGGCAAAATCTTCCTCCAACGTTTCGAGCGGCACGGTGCGCTTGGCCAGCGCCGCGTTGATCTCGGTGCCGTCGCGAAAATCCGCCAGCACGCCGCGCACCGCCTCGACCCCAAAGCGCTCCACGATAAAATCCACCACGAGCGACGACTCCAAATAGGCAAACTGGAGATGCCGCGGCGACTTCGGCGCCAGAAACGCCGCGCTGAGTTTCCCCACCGGCACCAAATCCTCGCCGAGGATCATCTCGCGGTATTTCGCGTCGATGCGCATGCCCCAGGCCGGGCTGGCTTGCCGCTCTTCGTGCACGGAAATGCCTTCGCTCAGCCAGCGGGGCATTTTGTTCTTCGTCATCTGGAGCGTGACGACGTGACAAAACTCGTGCCACAGCACCGCCTCCCAGTTCGTGGGCGAGCCGTTGGTCGCCGGGCTATTGGCCGTCACGACCCGGCCGAAACACACCCCGAGAAATCCCGCCACGTCGGGCAGGCCGAAGGTGCGCACGGCGAAATCCCGCTGGTCGGCGAAGATCTCGATGTAGGTGGGCTTCGCGAGTTCGACGCCGTATTTTTCCGTGAGCGTCTGCTTGGCGCGCCGCAGCAACGCGAGCACCCGCGGGCCGTAAACCGCCACCTCGGGCGCCGCCATGCGGATCACGAAGTCGTCGTTCGTGAGCGCGGCATATTTGTTCATCGTGTCGCGCAAGGTCACGAGGTTGAACGCCTCCACATCATACTCGTCGCGCTCATGGACGGTTTTCACCAGCGCCCAGCCTTCCGCTTCGTCGCCGAGCCGCAGCAGATCGTTGGCGAGCTGTGCCGTGGCCGGCAGGTAGTTGGGATCGAATTCGCGCGCACGGCGCTGGTAGGCCGCGCCTTCGGCGAAGCGGTATTTCGCCGAAAGTTTTTCGCCGATCAGGAAATCGACGCGGGGATTCTGCCGCCACGAGCTGAGCGCCCGCTCGCGCGCGACCGTCTCCTGGAGGAAATCGTTTTTCAGGTGCGCGATTACGGCGCGGTAGGCCCACGCGTCGGGCTGCACCGGGTTCACCTCAATCACGGCATCGAGGAGCGCCCCGGCTTCGTCGTAGGCCTCGGCATCGATGTGGTGGGTCGCGAGCTGGATGAGCGTCGGGACATGCTTCGAGTTCTGCTTCAGCGCCGCCTGATAAGAACCGATCGCCGTCTCGCGATCGCCCCCGGCATAGGCGCGCCCGCGGCCGTGCAGCAAATCCGGATCGGTAGGGAGTTGTTTCAGGCCTTCCTCAAAGGCTTTCGCCGCCAACGGAAAATCGTGCTTCTCCAACGCGAGCTCGCCGCGCGCGAGATAGACGTCCCGCAGCTTCGGGTCGCCTTTCTGCGCCGTGAGAAAAACTTTCTCGATCACATCCTTGGGGTCGGCCCCGAGCAGCAACGCCGCCCGCCCAAAAATCACCAGATCCGCCGGCGAGCGGTATTGCCAGGAGGCATCGCGCACCGCGAGCCGCACGTCATCGGCCCGCTTGGCGGCCTCTTCGGGCCGGCCGTTGGCAAACGCCACGTCGCGCGCCAGCCAGCGCAGCCGGATGCTGCGCGGATCGCGAATCAACGCGTCTTGCATCGCCTTGTCGGCCTCGCCGTAGCGGCCCGTCGCGAGCAAGGCCTGCACGAGCAGCATCGACCACTCGCTGTTGGTCGGCGCGTCGTTCAGCTCCGCCTTCGCCTGTTTGATGACCGCCGCGTAATTGCCCGCGAGCAGGCCGCGTTGCACTTCGGCGGGCTCGCCCGCGGGCGCCAGCGCGGCCCCGCCCCCCGCCAGCACGCACGCCACGAAGACCGTCCGCCACCACCGCGGCGGCGTCAGACCCCAAGACCTCCCCGCGCGAGTGCGATGGCTCGAGGTGCCGGTCATGCGAGGTGGTGGGGCCGTGGGAGTTGCATGCAAACGTTGCCGGATTGCGCTGGGAAGACGCACGGCACGCCAAAGAGTGATGCGAGGCTCATGGGATTTCTCAAGCCTGACAGTGAAAGAGTTATTGCCAGACCGTCCCGATCAGTCGCCGCCGCGCGCTTGCCTGCGTGCACGCGCCGGGTTGTCGTCACGGCCATGCGCCGGCTGCGCCTGACCTGGCTGTTTTTGGCGGGAGCGCCGCCTCACGCATCCAGCGGCGAGCGCACGCCGAGCCCCGGCCGCCGCATCACGTGGGTGTAGATCTGCGTCGTCTCGACGCTCTCGTGGCCGAGCAACTCCTGCACGGTGCGGATGTCGGCCCCGCCTTCCAAGAGGT
>JANNEY010000312.1:0-4615 GCA_031379235.1 Opitutaceae bacterium
CACGAGCTCGGCCGCGGCGTGCCGGCCAACCCCGCGACGGCATTCCAATACTACCAGCGGTCGGCCCGGCAGGGCTTCGCACCCGCTCAGTTCAACGTCGCCAACATGTATGCCAATGGCCTCGGCGTGAAGGCCGACCATTTTGAGGCCGTGCTCTGGTTCCGGCAGGCGGCGGACCGCAATGTCGCCGAGGCGCAATATAATCTGGCGCTCGCCTATGAGCTTGGCCGCGGCGTCATGAAGGACGAGGTCGCGGCTCAACGCTGGTATCGCGCGGCGGCGGCCCAGAGTTTTGCCCGTGCCCAGTTCAACTTGGCTCTCATGCTGGAGGAGGGCCGTGGATCGCCGCCGAATGCGGTGCAAGCGCTCGAGCTTTACCGCGCAGCCGCCGGGCAGAATTTCCTCCCGGCGCAGAACAATCTCGGCATCATTTTGGCTGACAGCGGGGGTGGCGCCGCTGCGATGCTGGAGGCCTACGTGTGGCTGGCGCTGGCCGTCGAAAATGGCGCGAAGCCCACGGGCCGCGACATCGTCGCCCAAAAACTTACGCCCGACCAACTGGCCGAGGCCCAGCTCACACTCGTGAAACGCCGACGCCAGCTGGGACTCTCAGACCGGCCCGCGGCGGCGGAACCCATCACCGCTGCGCCCGTCCCGCTCCCGCCCCCGGCCGTCCCGGCGCCGAATCCCGTCACACCGGTTGACCGTAAACCCGCAGACGACGGGGAAAGCGAAAGCCTGAAACGCGAGATCGCCCGGCTCACCGCCGCGGCCGACACGACTGCGCAGGAAAAAAAGCTACTCGAGCAAAAGCTCGCCGACGGCGAATTGCGCCTCTCGTCCGCCGTCGTCAAGGCGGCGACCGCCGAAGCGCAGGCCAAGGTCGCCACCGCCCTGCGAATCGCCGACGAAGGCGAACGCGAAAAAATCGCCCAGCAACTCGCCCGGTCCAAATCCGCCCTCGAGGAAGCGCGCCAGCAGGCTGAGCTGGCCGCCGCGGAAATCGCCCGCCTGAAAACGGCCCCGCCACCGGAAGGCGCGCCACCGCCGAGGGAATACTCCGCCCTCCTCACTCAGCTCGAACGGCTGACGCGCGAGGCTGCCACCTTGCGCACCGAGAAGGCCGACCTCACCCGCCGCCTCAACGAGCTTTCGACCCAACCAGCCAACAGCGGGCGCGCAGCCGGCGTCGCCGGCGCCAACGGCCCGGCAACCGTGGACACACGTTTCATCCCGCTCCAGGAACTCGCCGCCACCGACCGGCGCATCGCAAAACTCATCGCCGACAACACAAGGCTCCAGGAACACGTGAAAAAATCCGTGGCCGAGCTCACGGAACTCTCCCGCCAGCTTGTGACGCCCGAGCCGCGCCCGGACTCCGCCGCCACCCGCGGCGCGACCACCGTGCCTGCGGCGCGCTAACGACGCCGCCCTCCCGGCTCCGGCGCTTTCGACGGCGTATTCGCCGTCACACAACGCACACATTTCCGCCGTCCAAATGTTAGACTTGCGGAGTTGTAATACACCCGCGGTCTCCCCACGAATTTTTCACGGCGGAAATATTCCCGACGCGCCAAAAATTTCTCTGCGGCGCAGGCCATGGAATTCCGCGCCTGTTTCCGTTCAGCGCTCAGTCCAGCCCTCCCGTTTCCAGATGAAAAACAACGTCCTCCTCGTCTTGGCCGCCTCCGCCATCGGCGTCGGCCTCGCCCACGCCCAGCCCACGTCAATCGATCTTTCCCAATACCAACGCGTGGGGCGCTACTCGCTGCCGGAGCCGGTCATCTCCCATCCCGGAGCGCCCAACCTCCTCGCCCAAGAGGCCTCCGGTGTCACCTACAACAAGGACACCGACACGCTGTTCATCGTCGGCGACGGCGGCCGGGCCGTCGTCGAAGTTTCAAAAACGGGAGCCTTGATCGGCTCGATGACTCTCGCGACGGGCGGATCGCCGCAGGGAACCTCGTTCTACGATCCCGAGGGCATCACCTACATCGGAGGCGGGAAATTCGTGCTCGTCGAGGAGCGCTACCGGCAGGCGAGCGTCTTCACCTATGCCGCGGGCACCACGCTGACCATCGGCACGCCTCAAGTGCAGACGGTCAAGCTGGGCACCACTATCGGCAACATCGGCCTCGAAGGTCTCTCCTACGATCCCGCGACCGGAGGCTTTATCTTTGTCAAGGAGTCGGGCCCCCAAGGCATATTCCAAACGACGATCGATTTTAATGCGGGCACGGCCTCGAACGGCGGGCCGCTGGTCGTGAATTCGACCAATCTGTTCAATCCTGCGAACGCCAACCTTCTGGATTTCGCCGACGTGTTTGCACTCTCGAACATATCGTCCCTAGCCCCAGCCCACTTGAACAGCCTCCTCGTTCTCAGCCAAGAGTCCGGGATCATCCGGCAAATGGATCGCAACGGCAACATCATGAGTTCGCTGACCTTCACCGGCGGCCCGGGTGACATCGCAATCGCCGACATGCAGCTTGAGGGCCTCACGATGGATTTGAACGGCTACCTCTACGTGGTGAGCGAAAACGGCGGTGGCGACATGAACCACCCGCAACTCTGGGTGTTCGCGCCGATTCCCGAACCCTCCACCTACGCCGCCATCACCGGCCTCGCCGCATTGGGCGGCACCGCGTTTCTCCGCCGCCGCAAGACCGCCGCCAACGCCTGAACCCACTCCAAAAGAATCTCCCCTCACAACCAGTCTCAGCCGCCAGACCATGAACTCACATCGCATCGGAAAAATTCTCCTCGCAGCCGCTATCGTCGCGGCCAGCTCGCTCGTCGCCAAAGCCCAGCTTGCCATCACGGAAATCTATTCGGCTGGCAGCGGCAACGGGACCTACGCCGCCGATTGGTTCGAGCTGACGAACTTCGGCCCGGCCTCGGTCGACATCACCGGCTGGAAAATGGACGACAGTTCAAATGCGTTCGCCACGGCCTTTGCGTTTCGCGGCGTCACCAGCATCGCGCCCGGTCAGTCCGTGATTTTCATCGAAAGCAATTCCGCCGGCGGCGACGCCGCCATCAACACTTCGTTCAACAACGTTTGGATCGGCACGCCCACGTCCAGCCTCGTCATCGGCAACTACGGCGCCACGGGCAGCGGGATCGGCCTCAGCACCGGAGGCGACGCCGTGAACATCTTCAACAGCGGCGGAACCTTCATCACCGGAGTCACGTTCGGCGCCGCCACGACGGGCCGGACCTTCGACAATTTCGCCGCGGCTTCGTCCGTCTCGCTGCTGAGCACAGTCGGAATCAACGGTGCCTTCACCTCGTTCAACGTTGCCGAAATCGGCTCGCCCGGCTTCGCCCCGATTCCCGAGCCGTCCACCTACGCCTTCATCGCCGGTCTCGCGGCCTTCGGCACGGTCGCGCTGCGCCGTCGTTTCAATCGCGCCGCCTGAAGAGAGGCCCGTTCGCACGGAGCCCGCAGTCGCGCGGGCTTCGTGCTCCATCGCTCTCCGCCTTCTCCGCCAGCCATCCGTCCATGACCTCGCTTCGTGTCAGCACCGTTCTCCTCGCCACCGTGCTCGCCACCATCGGGGCGGGCACGGCTCAGGCGCAGTCTCTGTTCATCACGGAGATTCACGCAGTCGGTAGCAGCAACGGCACCTATGGCGCCGATTGGTTTGAGGTCACTAACATCACCGCCTCAGTGGTGAACATCGCCGGCTGGAAAATGGACGATAATTCCGAGTCGCCCTTTGGGGCCGTCGCGCTGCGCGGTGTCACCAGCATCGCGCCGGGGCAATCGGTCATCTTCATCGAGAGTGCCTCGGCCGCCAACGACGCCACGCTCAACGCCGCGTTCAACACCGCTTGGTTCGGCACGCCCACCTCCGGCCTGCTCATCGGCAACTACGGCGGCGGCTTCGATGTCACGCTCGACGCCATCAGCGACGCCGTGAATCTCTTCAGCGGCACGACCCGCGTCGCGAACGTCTTTTTCAACAACGCCAACTCGGGTCGCACGTTCGACAATTCCGACCTGCTCGACGGCAATTTCACCGCGCTCACGACCCTGAGCACGATCGGCGTCAATGGTGCTTTCCTCTCCGCCAACGGCCTCGAAATTGGTTCGCCCGGCTTCGCGCCTATTCCTGAACCCCCGACGTATGCATTGTTCGCCGGCGTGGTGGCGATGGGCTTGGTCGCACTCCGCCGCAAATTCGGCGTCAAAGCATAGCCTCACTTTCTCGCCAACCGATGTCATGCAAAAGCCAACCAAAAGCCGCCTGCCGTCACCGAATCCTAGCGGTTTCGTCACCCCCGCGGGTTGCAAGTCGGGGGACCGCTGTCAGCAGTTCTGCGTAGATATTTTTCTCTCCTCTCCACGGTTCCCTCTCCACCGCTCGCCATGAAAGCACCCATGCTCGTTTCCCGTTTTCGTTCCGGACTGCGTCGGCCTTTGGTTCGCCTGACTGCGGCCGTCCTCCTCGTCGGCATCGTTCATCAAACTCCGTCGGCCGTAGCGCAGGTTACCAACGGTCTGAAGGCTTCCTTGATCATCCAGGAAGAAGGCAGTGCGGCCACCACCACGCTTTCCCTCGATAATCTCTTCACCTTCAATCAGGCCACCGGTCAGCACCAGTTGGTG
>JANNEY010000326.1:0-6613 GCA_031379235.1 Opitutaceae bacterium
ACGGGCCGGCCAAACCGGAAAGCCGTGGAACTGAGCGCGCCCACGCGCGCCTTGCATTCCTTGCGCTGCGTTTTAGCGTGGCTGCTTAGCTTTGGGGCCTGGTCGTCGCTCCGAGTTCTTTGATCCCAAGATGCGGGCTAAACCCGCGTCCGTTTTAGAAAGTTCGGAGAGGAAAGTCCGGACACCACAGGGCAGGGCGCTGGGCCAGCTTCACCGCGAGCCCAGGCGGCGCGTTTCAAGGCGCGTCGACGGAAAGTGTCACAGAAAACAAACCGCCGCGCGGGCAACCGCGAGGTCAGGGTGAAAAGGTGGGGTAAGAGCCCACCGCGTCCGCCGCGAGGCGGGCGGCACGACAAACCCCGTCTGGTGCAAGGCAAAATAGGTGGTTGGGCGGCCCGTCCAATAGCCACGGGTATGCCGCAGCCCGCAAAGGCTCAAGTGAGGCGAGCGGGCCGGCGCCGTCGCAAGACGGTGCCGAGAGAAATGACGGCCAAAGCGTCGCAAGGCGCAGAACAGAATCCGGCTTACCGGCTCCAAAGCTAAGAATTTTTCCACGACCTCATCCCCATGTGCTCATCATTGATTCGCTTTCTCTGCACCGTTCTCGCCGCCACCGCGGCCGGCCTCGCGTTTGCCCAGCCCACAAAAAAAGGCGGCCCGGCGCAGAGCGCCGCGACGCGCTCACGTGACGCCGAGGCGGCCGGGCTCGCCGAGCCGTTTCGCGGCATCGCGACCAAGGACGGGATCGAGCGCGGGCTCTTTCCCGTGCGCGCGAGCGGCGTGACGACCGAGCCGGTGCGCAAAGCCGCGACGACGTTTCTCGCGGCGCTAACGGCGGAGCAGAAGGCGAAGACTCTGTTTCCGGTCGACGACTCCGAGTGGCGCAAGTGGATGAACCAACACTTCTACGTGCGGCAGGGCGTGTCGTTTCTCGAGATGAGCGAGGCGCAACGCACGGCGGCTTTTGCGCTGATGCGGGCGTCCCTGAGCGCGAAGGGTCTCCAGCTCTCACAAGACATCATGAAGCTGAACCACACGCTTGGCGAATTGAACAACAACGATTTTGTCCAATACGGCGAGTGGCTCTACCACATTACAATCATGGGCGAGCCGTCGGCGGATAAACCGTGGGGCTGGCAGATCGACGGGCATCATCTGATCGTGAATTATTTCGTGCTGCGCGATCAGGTCGTGATGTCGCCGGTGTTTGTCGGCTCCGAGCCGGTGCGGGCGCCCTCGGGAAAATTTCAGGGCCTGACGATTCTGCAAGCGGAGCAGGCGGCCGGACTCGCGTTGCGGCGTTCGCTGACCGAAGCACAGGCGAAGCGGGCGGTGTTGGACGTGGCGAAGACGGGCAACAACAACCACACCGAAGCGTGGAAGGACAATGTCGTGCTCGACTATGCCGGCGTGCCCGTGAGCGAACTCAGCGCCGCGCAACAGAAAGACCTGCTCGCGCTCGCCGGACTCTTCATCGGCAACATAGACGATGGCCACGCGAAGGTGAAGATGGAGGAAGTGCGTTCCCAGCTCGGCCGGACCCACTTTGCGTGGATTGGCGGGAGTGCTGACGACTCGGTTTTCTATTTTCGCATTCACAGCCCCGTCGTCCTGATCGAGTTCGATCACCAGCGACCGGCGAACCTGCGGCATTTGGCCAAAGATCCAAATCTCCCGAACCGCGAGCATATCCATGTCGTCGTGCGCACGCCCAACGGCAATGATTACGGCAAGGATTTGCTCCGGCAGCATTACGAACAGAGCCGGCACTGACCAAGCGTTCGAATCTGTCTGCGTGCGGGTATTTCTGATCGCACCGGCAAATCGCGATTAGGTTTTTCCTGATGGTGACGATGACGTCCCTGCCGGGAAAACCGCGCACTAGGGTCAAACGGCCCTAATGCGACAGGGTCCTTTTTGGGACCATTGGCCCCTACTGCGGCGGTTAATTTGAGCGTATGATGGTCGATATTGATTCGCACCATGTCGCTGCCATTTTCCTGTCCACTCGTTTTGCCTTCGGATTTGCCGAGCTACGAAACGCCCTCGCGGTCTGACTCCAGCCTGCTCGTTCAGACGGCGAACTCGCGGTGCCAGCGTGCGCTTTCGACTGACTGTCGAACCGGACGCACCAAGGGTCTGACGCTGGTTGAGGTCATGGTGGCGCTGGTGCTGATGGCCACCGTCATGGCTGGTTTCATTGCCGCCTTCATCCAGTCACGCCGCGTAACGGAGTCCAACGTGCTGCACGCTGCCGCCACCAGCATGATCTACGGGATGATCGAGCAGATGAAGCAGCTCGACTATGCCACGCTGCTCCCAAACTACGAAACCGATCCCTTTGCGCCGGTGGCAAAGACCCCGCCCTACATGCGGGTGCGCGTCAACCAGTCCACCGTCGTATGGCTCAAGGTCGTGCATACGGCGGCGCCCGGAACACCGGCGGCACCGACGACCACTCCCGCTCCCTCCGCGACGGCGGCGAGCGTCGGCGCAGAGGCAAATTTCATTGGCGCGATCCCGCTCTCCACCGTCACCGGCACGACTTCCCAGCAGATCAATTTGGATATTTGGGTATGGATCGACGAAATCCCCGACTCGGCGAACGACGTCTCGGAGGTGAAGAAGGTCACCGTCATATACACCTACAGCTTCATCGACGGACGAGCCACGCGCACGATTCGTGACCGCGAGGTCTTTCTTCGCACCCGTTTCGACCAATGAGCACTTCAAACCAACCACGCCGCGGGTTCGCGGGCTTCACGCTGGTCGAGATCATGGTCAGCATGACGGTGTTTGGCGTCGTCATGTCCATGTGCCTCGGCACGTTTCTCTTCGGGCTGCGTGCGATGTATAAGGACACGCAGCGCCTCGCGACCAACGCCAGCCTCCGTAGCTTTATGGCGCAGGTTTCGAAGGAGACGCTCGATGCGTCCTACTTCTACGTCTTCCCCTATTACACCAAGCTCGACGGGAGTGTGAGTCTCTCGGGTGATCCCGCGGCCATGTCACAGATCGAGAATGCGGCTGATGATGACTACGACAAATGGGTCGGGCAGGGTGATTGCCTGGTGCTCGTCACGAAATCTTCGGTCTACCGCACGACGGACATTCGGCAGATTCGCATCTACTATCGCGTCACCACCAATCAAGCGGCCATGAACGCGGAGGCCCCGATGCGCTACTATGAAACGGCGGACTGGGGTGAGGGCACCTCGAGCACTTCGAACGGCCACACCGACGTCGCGACCGAGCTCAACGCGATCAACTTGAACAGCAATCCGACCCTGTCCGGAACCCGTTTGCTGTCGGCCCGCACGCTCGGTCGCTCTGTCCCTTCGCCCTACACACCGTATTCCGCCGGCGACCGCTATCCGGTTTTTTCCACCGAATCGCCCAACTCCACGCCGACGAACGGATTTGTTTCCATCAACATGGAATTCATCAACGGCACGACGGCGAACAACATGCTTTCGAGCAGTAGTTTCAATTACACGATTTCGCCCCGCCGCTAACACCATGAAAAATTCCTCGATTCTCACCCGTCCGCGCCGTGCGTCGGCGATGGTCACCGTGGTCGTTCTCACTGGCATTATGGCCATTCTCACGGCGAGCATGCTGCGCTATACTCTCACCGAGCGCCGCGGCAATGAACGCAACCGCGTCATCCTGCGTGCCAAGAATATGTCGGAGAGCATCTCGGCCTACGCCGCCGAACAGATCACCACGAAGCTTTACCGCCTGCGCAGCGCGAGCCCGATTGCGTTCATGACGGGCACCAATGCCATTGACATGCCGCCGCTAACTTTCTTGCAGGCGGCGGACTCGACCTACACTTCGGGCAGTGCCATGGAGACTGTGGCCGGGCTCACGGGTTCGACCGGTTTGGTGTTCATTGATCCCGCGACCGATCCGAGCAATGCCAACGCCGGTCTCCAAGTGAACACGGCCAGCGTGCCCATCATCGCGAAAGCGACGGCCCGCCATGGGGCGCTCGGCACCATCCCCGCCTACAGCCAGCACAACCTGGCGGTGGACTTTGTCCCGCTGTTCCAGTTCGCCGTTTTCTACAACATGGACATGGAAATCTGGCCCGGTGCCGACATGGTCCTTTCCGGTCCGGTGCATTGCAATGGCGAGCTCAGCGCGCGCAGCGCGACCGGGTTTACGGCGAACGTGCAATTCACGGAGCGCGTTTCCTCTTCGAAAGGATTCTATGCCGAGAGCATTCGACAGGGCACTTGGATTAACGGCACGGGTGGCACGGATGCCGGCCCGGGCGGAAACGGTCCGTTGCGCTTCCAGCATTCGACGACTGCGGTCGTGACCGATATTCAGAGCAGCGGCTCCGTGTGGCGCGACCACAAGTATGGCAGCGGGACGGAGACGACGACCACGCAGAACAATTTCAAGGTCTTCGCCACGACGAGCTACGGGCTCAACCTGCGCACAAGTGTCCACGGGGTGACCCCACTGGTTTTGCCTGGGGTCTCGAACTATTCAAAAGTTGATCTCGCCTCTACCACGGAAGACGATCGCAACAATGGCCGCCAGATTCTCGCCCGGCCCGCCTCGACCGATACGGCCGGCCTCAAGGAGACGAAAATCGCGCGCAAGGCCGGCCTCTACATTGTCGTCAATCCCGACAGCACGACCCGGACGGGCTACAAGCCCGACGGTGTGGCCGTAAGTATGCGCGCCCGCTCCTACCGCTGCTGGCTGAACACCGTGAATGCCGATCTGACGCACACGCTCGCGGAAGTGATTCTGCCCGGGCAGCCGAGCTATGGCGACCTTAACGCCAACGTGAACAATCTGCCGAATCGCTACATCACGACGACCTCCATCGGGCACAATCAGGTGCTCCGCACGATTCAGGGTGGGTCGCCGGACGTAGCCAACTCGGGCTACACGGCCGGCACGCCGACGATGGCGAGCTTCACCGACGCCTACTTTTACGACCTGCGCCGCGCGAAGAATAATTCCGGTGGTGGATCGCAGCTCTCCACCGGATCGTTCCGCTCGGGCAACGCCTACACGCCCCGGCCGGTCGTGAAGATCGATTTTGATCTCACGCGCTTCCGCATGGCGGTGGAGCGCACGATGTCGGGCACGCCGCTCAGCTATGTCGCTTCGGCGACGACGAGCACCATCTACAGCCCGGCCGCGCCCGCCTCCGTGGCGGGCTGGACTTGGGCCAGCTCCATCTACAACGCCGCGAGTTCAGCAGCGCCGGCCGCGCATGGCTTGGGTTTGGGCGCGTCGCTGTATACCACGTTTCCCACGGCTTCAACGCTCAACGCCGCCGATCCCTATCGCATCTATTTCGCACCGGCGAATCCGGCAGACACCCTTATTTCGTCGAATCCCGGCACATTTGCCGTGGGCTCGACAGATTTGGCCAGCACGAGCAACACCAAGCCGTGGTTCGACGGTGTGACCGTTTACATCCACTCCGTCGACGCGGAGGTCCGGGGCGATGCCAATGCCGACGGCAGTCCCGACCGGATTGATTCCGCTGTGCGACTATGGAATGGCCGTGGTAAAGTCGTGTCGCTGGATGGCACCAGTTATCCGAACATGACGGGCTTTACATTCGCGACGAACGACGCGGCCTATATCGTCGGGCACTTCAATGCCGACGGCACGATCAATGCCACGTCGACGGACACGGCCAATCCGGGCGGCTATAGTGCGCGTTATCCCGATTCGGCGTCGGAAAAACTCTGTTCCGTGATGGCCGACGCGGTCACGATTCTGTCGATGCCCGCCTGTGCGAGCACGCCGCCGTATGCCCAGACTTCCGGGTGGTGTGATTCGCTCAGCGCGCACCGCGTTGGTTCATCGAACTGGTCGGCCTCGTGGGCGACGACACAGCCGGGCAGCAGCAATACCTACGATGGCGTCAATAATTCTGTTACGCCGACGATCTTGCCGAATGGCACGGGTGGTGCCGGCTCCGGTAGCGCGAGGGACACGAAGTTTGGTGCCACGGCCACCGAGATTTCAACGGCTCTCCTCGTGGGCATCGTGCCAACGAACCATAATCCCGCCGGGCTGACCGATGGTCCGCCTTCGTCCGGAGCCAACGGACAGGCGAGCGGTGGCGTGCATAATTTCCCGCGTCTGCTGGAAGTTTGGGGTGGTGCGGGCCTCTACATTCGAGGTTCGATGGTGGCGATGTTTGAGAGCCGCGTGGCGATGGAGTCGTGGAATCTGCGGATCTATTCTGCCCCCGGTCGTTATTGGGGTCTGCATCAAAACCTGCGCAGTGCGAATCACGATCTGCCGCTGGAGCCGATTCTCCTCGGGGCACGGCGCCTTGGCTTCAAGGAAATCACTGCGGCCGAATACACCACGATGAAGACGACCATCGAGGCTTTGCCGCACTAGAAAGGATCGTTGTTCTTCCAGGACTGCTGCAGGCGAATCAATTTTGGCCTCTGCAGTCCGGAAGCGAGTGTTTGAGGATCTCCTTCTAAGCTGGCGTGCTTCGTCGGGTCGCTCCTCGCCATGCCAGTCATACCAACGGCTGGTGAAACATTGACTTTTGAGGGTGGCGTGGGGGGCAACCGGGCGCCCGCGGGTGTGAGGGGGGGCACCCCGGGGCGCG
>JANNEY010000369.1:0-11589 GCA_031379235.1 Opitutaceae bacterium
GATCGCGGCCGCGTTTCTCGCGACGCCCGACGCCATCACGAAGAAACTTGTGCGGGCGCGCCGTTTTTTGCGCGACACCCAGGTGTCCGTTGAGCTCCCGCCCGCCGCTCAGCTCGCCCCACGTGTCGCCTCCGTGCTCCACGCGCTCTACCTCCTCTTCAGCGAAGGCTACAAAGCCTCGCACGGCGACACGCTCCTCCGCGCCGAGCTCTGCGCCGAGGCGATCCGGCTCCGCGAACTCCTGGCCGCCAACGCCATCGGCGAGCGGCCCGAGACGCACGCGCTCCTCGCCCTCATGCACCTGCACGCTGCGCGTCTCCCCGCGCGCGTCGCCGACGACGGCTCCCTCCTCCTCCTCGCCGCGCAGGACCGCGCGAAATGGGACCGCGTGCAAATCCGCCGCGGCCTCGCTCACCTCGAACAATCCGCCGCCGGCGAACGCGTCACCCGCTACCACCTCGAAGCCGGCATCGCCGCCGCCCACGCCCTCGCGCCGAGCTCCGAGAAGACGAACTGGCCCCACATCCTCGAACTCTACGACGCCCTGCTCGCGCTCGACCCCTCCCCCATCGTAGCGCTCAACCGCGCCATCGCCCTCGCGCAAGTCGAAGGCGCCGAGGCCGGCCTCCGCGCGATCGCGGCACTGAAAGATCGCCGCACGCTGGAGCGCTACCATCTCTTCCACGCCGTGCGCGGCCACCTGCTCGAAGCCGCCGGGAGAAACGCAGAGGCGGTCGCCTCACTTGAGTGCGCGCTCGAATTGGCGGTGCTGCCGGCGGAGAGAAAATTTCTGGCGGGGAGATTGGGAAAGATACGAGAGCTAATTCCCCAACTCAGGGCCGTGAACGCTCAAGGAGCCCGACTGCTTGCACATTAGTAAGCTGGATTTCTGCGAGTCTCCTTAATCCTGAGACCTTACGCAGTCCGTCCGTCTCCGAAAAGAGAGGTGCCGTCGCGCAATAGTCTAGGAACGCGATCGATCGCTGAACCACAGCCGTAAGTAAGGCTGGTAAATCGAAGGAGCCATCTCCCGAGGGACCGATGTAGTCCGCAGCCTTCCAAAGGGGTTCGTAACTCATATGGACGATCATTCGATTGATTCTTGTCCTTTCGGAGTTTCCAAGTGGCGACCCGACATGAACGAATCCGAAATCGTGAGATAACACATCGTGTTCAAACGGCACTTTGTCGGGGGCGAGGAAAAAATCGTCCAGCGAGCGGATGCAAACGAGTGAACTCTGAACCAAGGCATTCTGCCCTATGGCAATGTATGGCGCTATCTCCTCCCTATGTGCCTCCAGACGCGGCAACAGCTGCGTTTTCCAAGCATAGAGGGCAAAACTCCCGGTCAATGATCGGGAGAACATCTCAAACCCTTCGCGCAACTCTGGAGGTGTTGGTTGACGTGACATTATTTCAAACGAGCAATTCTTCTGGGCTGAAAAGGCATTGAGGGCAACGCGCCCCACGCTCACTTCTTCTTCGCCTTCGCCGCCGGCTCGCTGATTTTCCAGTGCTCGTTGTCGTAGCGCGCGGTCTTAAAAATATTTTCAGCGCGCGCGACCAGCTCCGGATTCTTCGCGGCAACGTCAGGGTTTTCGGCGAGGTTGTTGTTGAGATCGTAGAGTTCGATCGGAGCGGAGAGCGTTTTTAGGCGGATCGCTTTCCAGCGGCCGTCCATCAGCACGGCTTGGCTGACGCCTTGCTCGTAGAATTCCCAGTAGAGGTAGTCGTGTTTCTTCTGCGTGCCGCGGCCGAGCAGCGTCGGCACGACCGAGATGCTGTCGATGTCAGCGGGCGCTTTGCCGTCGGCGAATTCGCTCCACGTTGCCATGAGGTCGCCGAAGTAGCCGACGTGATGGGAGACGACGCCGGCCTTGATCTTGCCGGGCCAGCGCGCGAGGAAGGGCACGCGGATGCCGCCGTCGGTGAGGCTGCGTTTGATACCCCGTAACGGGCCGCTCGCGCCGAAAAATTCCGGGCTGTAGTCGGGGCCGCCCTCGCGGTGCGGGCCGTTGTCGCTGGAAAACATCACAAGCGTGCGGTCGTCGAGCCGGAGTTCCTTGAGCTGCGCGAGAAGCGCGCCGACTTCGGCGTCGAGGCGCGTGACCATCGCGGCGTGGTTTTTCTCGGTCTCCTTCCACGGTTTCGTGGCGTAGATGCCCTGGTCGGGCACCTCGTTGCCCTCGCCCAATTCGCGCGAGCGCTCGTTGTTCGCGTGCGGCGTGACCATCGAGAGAAAGAGGAAGAACGGCCGGTCTTTGTTTCGCGCGACGAAGGCCCGCGCGTCCGCGGCGACGAGATCATCGGCGCACACGACGCGCTTGGTCGCGTAGCCCGCACCGGGCACCTCGCCCACCTTCACGAGATCGTTCGCGAGTGGCACCTGCTCGCCATTGCGCCAAAGATAGCTCGGGAAGTGGTTGTGCGCGTGCGTCTGGTTGTAGAAGCCGAAGAAGTAATCGAACCCGTGCTTTTGCGGATCGCCGACGCTGCCCGGTTCGCCGAGACCCCACTTGCCGGTGAGACCGGTGGCGTAGCCGGCGTTTTTCAGGACGCCCGCGACGGTGGTGTCGCCGGGCTGGAGAAACTGCGCCTCGCCGCGCGCACCGCCGCCGGCATTGCCGCGCACGCGGGTGTGGCCCATGTGCCGGCCGGTCATGAGCACGCTGCGCGACGGCGCGCACACGGTGCTGCCCGCGTAGAACTGCGTGAACCGCATCCCCTCCGCCGCCATGCGATCGAGGTGCGGCGTGGCGATTTGCTTCTGCCCGTAGGAGCCGAGCTCACCGTAGCCGAGGTCGTCGGCGAGGATGAAGATGATGTTGGGTTTCGGCGCCTGCGCCGCGGCGGACGCGACCGCGGCAAACAAAAACGCAACGCCGACGAAGAAGCGATGGGGCAAACGGGATGGAGCCATGCACACGAACGAACAGAATTCGGCAGCGAGTTCAAACCTCGTGAGCTTACACCCAACACTTGCAGCTTTTAGCTTGTCATCGCGAGGAGCGAAGCGACGCGGCGATCCAGCCGGAATGTCAGATAGATTGCCGCGCCCGCCGAGCCGAGCTCGCAATGACAAACAAAAGGAAACCCGCGCTCACTCGCGCGGCACGCTTTGCAGAAACGCCATCACACCGTCAGTGTAGTCGCGCTCGACCTGCTCGGTGAAAGGAGACGTGCGCGGTTCGTAGCCACCGTCGCGAAAAGCCTGCGCGGTCGGCAGGTAGCCGAGCCAGCCATTGCTGTAGCCGAGGAAAAAATTGTGGCGAAACGGCGAGTCGGCGCGCACGCGCAGCGCGATCTCGCAGAAGAGTTCGACGGGGCTGCCCCAGAGGATCGCATCGCCGACGCGCAGCGCGCGCACGGGGATGCGAACGAGGTCGGCGCCCGCGGGACTCTTCGCGCCGTAGCGGGCCAGCTCGTCGGACCAGCCGAGATCGGCACGACGCGGGGTCTCGATCCACGTTTCGCCGAGCCAGAGTTTGGTCTCAGCAACGGCGCCGAGCGTGCGGTTGGCCTCGAGGATTTTGTCCCCGAGCAGCACCCGGAATTCACCGATGTGCGAACGCGCGAGATCCTGCACGGTGTAGATCGGGGCGAGATTTCCTGCGGCGCCGTTGAGGTAGAGCATCGGCGCACCGATCTTTTCCTCGACGTAGCTGCTGACGATGCCGGGGCCGTCGCCGCTGATTTGGAGCATCGAGCCGGCGAGCACGGTGCCGTGCATCGCGTAGTTGGCGAGCAGGCCGAGGGTCGTGCCGTCGGCGCGCTCGAGGCGAATGAGGCCGATTTGCCGATCGGTGGGCCCGTCGGGGTTGAGGCCGAGGGAAATCTTGCCGTCGGCGTCGCGCGCGCGGCGGTTGATGTTGGCGCGGGAGAAACCCGTGCCGATGGCAAGGCGGGCGGGGGCGAGCTGCGCGCGGGCATCGCGGATGCCGGCGACGAGCGTCGACTTCACGAACTCGCAGTAGTCGCGGTTCCACGGATGATCGGAGCGGCCCTTGAGCAGCACATCATACATGCCCGGCGGGCCGACCTCGGGCGTCGAGTGGCTGTGCGTGACCGTCCACCAGAGCTGGCGCGGCTCGAGGCCGAGTTCCTTTTTCAAGGTGGCCGTTATGTCGTCGTAGACGGTCGGGGAAAACAGGCAGAGATCGGACGCAACGATGAACACCTGCGTGCCGCCGTCATCGAGCGCCGCAATACGATGGAAAATCTTGTCGCGCACGCCCGTCGATTGGCGCGGCCCGTAGCCCATGAGCCACTGTGGCGTCGCGGGTGTGATGTCGACCTTGACGACCGCCGCGCGGAATTCGGCACGGGCGGGCGCGACGGAAAACACGAGGGCCGCAAGGAGCGAGAGCGGGGCGAGGCGCATGGGTTAAAGCAGGGCGGGGATTCGACCCGCCCTGGATTGAATTGGGCAGCGCGCGGAACCGGCGGGCAGGGACGCCCGCCATTACTCATCCGTTGAGCGGCCAGCCGTCGCGGTATTTGCGCGCGAGGAGCGCGTCCGCCTCGGGGCTGTCGGTGCGGCCGGTCTTGCCATCGTAGGCGATCTTTTTGCCGGCGCGATACGCCACGAGGCCGAGCGCCATTTGCTCGGTCATGAGCCCGTTGTAGTCGAAGTTGCACGAGGTCTTCAGATCGGTTTTGCAGGCGCGGAAAAACTGCTCCTGAAAATTTCCGAGCGGAGGCGTGACGGTGTCCTTCGTGCGGGGCTTGTAGTAGGTAAGGTCGTCGTTGTCGGCGCCGGGGATAATCATCCGCGTCGCGAAATCGGCGACGAGCACGCCCTTCGAGCCCTTGAACATCGCGCCGTGGCCGACCTTGTTCAGGTCGATGAAATTTTTCGGGGCGGTCGGGAGCGCGCCGCCCTGATACCAGCTCACGCGGATCGCGGGGCGCCAGCTGTTGGCCGGATGGTCGAAGTGCGCCGTGAGCTCGACTGGGGTCACGTCGGGGCTGAAGGCGTCGCCCTTGGCCTCGATGGCAGTGGGGTGCGTGGCGTCGATGGCGTTCCACGCGAGGTCCATCGTGTGGGCGCCCATGTCGCCGACCTGGCCGGTGCCGAAGTCCCAATACATGTTCCACTGAAGGCAATTCGCGCCGGGGCCGCCGGAGAAATAGCCGGGATTGTAGGGATGCGCGGGCGAGGGCCCGAGCCAGAGATCGTAGTGCAGTGTCGCAGGCGGCGCACCCTCCGCGGGCAGGTAGGCGGGGCGCGGGAGCTTGCGGTTGCCCCAGACAAACACGCCGCGCAGTTCGCCGATCGCGCCGTCGCGCACGAGCTCGCGCACGCGCATGAAGTTCGGATTCGCGTGGCGCTGCGTGCCGGCCTGCGTGGCAATTTTGTTTTTCTTCGCGAGGTAGGCGGCGCGCAGCTGGCGGCACTCATCGACACTCAGGCCGATGGGTTTCTCGCAGTAAACATGCAGCCCACGGTTCATCGCCCACATCGCGACGTGCGCGTGCGTGTGGTCGGCGGTGCAGACGACGACGGCGTCGAGGTCCTTTTGCTCCAGGCATTTTCTCCAGTCGACGTAGGTCTTGGCGCCGGGGAATTTTTTCAACGCATCCGGGAAGCGGGTCTCGTTAATATCGCAGAGGGCAACGACGTTTTCCTTGGCGAGTCCCTCGTAGTGCGCGAGGCCACGGCCCCACACGCCGATGAGGGCGACGTTAAGTTTCTTACTCGGAGTGTTCTGGCCGAAGAGCGTCGAGCTCGGGAGGATCAGGAGGCCGGCGCCGGTGGCGGAGGCGGAATTAAGGAAGTGGCGGCGATTCATGGGGAGCATGGGGGGATGGATAACGGGACGACGTTGGCGAATCGGCGCGGCGCGGTCAACGGGCGCGAAGTAGTTTCCAGACTGGCGCGAAGCGGGGCGCGTCGTAACGCTGCGGCCTTCCTCGCCGTGCCCGCCGCTTTCATCACGCGCCTCCTCGGCCTCGCCGCCGTCCTCGGCGCGCTCGCGTTTTCCACGGGAGCGCGCGCCCAGGAAGTGCAGCAGCACGGCCTCGTGTTCGAGCAGTGGGTGCGCGACACGTTCTTCGACGGCTACCGCCCACGCAGCTACACGCAGAAGTGGGACATCCCCGCCGCCATCAACACGCGCTTCGGCGGCGTGCCGGTGAACCCGAAGGTCGCGAAACTCGGCGCGCCCGTCGATCTCGGGGACGCGTTGCGGCAGTTCCGCATCGACGAGCCGTTCCTCCTCGTCGTCGGTTTCTGGCGGCAGGAGGGAAACGAAAAACGCTTCGTGAACATCATCGCGCCTCGCATCGATCCGGCGGCGTGGAAAAAACTCTGGGGTCCGGTCACGCTCGCCGCTCTGCAGAAACTCGACGCCGTCATCAAAGACCGCTCGCTCACGCCCGCCGAAGCGCGCGCCGCCGCGCAGAAGATCAAAAACGCGCCGCCTTTCTCGCAGGCGACCATCGTGGTGAACCCGAAGATCGATTCGACCACGCAGCGTCGTCTCCAGTGCAGCCTCCGCTTCGACGACGTGTTCCAACACCTCGTGCCCGGCGGCAATCCCGATGCGCAGGAACAGCCCGCACTCTGGGGCGTGCCGTTTCCGAGCCCGGTGGCGTCGAAGCCGCGGACTTTCGCGCCCGCCAGCAAGCGGTAAACGTCGCCCCGGGCGGAATCGCGAGCCAAGGCCCAAACCGAATGAAGGCGGTTTGGGTTGGGTGACCCGAGCCGGGTTTTGTGGCCGCAGCCGTGTGGCGGGGAATTTGTTTGGTAAACAAATAGGCAAATACTCCCGCTGTTACCAGAGGCGACCCACGCACGTCACAATTTCGTTCTCTTTCCAACAATAGCTGCCGTTCATGAAGTTAGCGTAATGTCACCCGAACCGTCACCACGTCCCAAGGTGCTCTTGCTTGCCCTGGAGCTGCACTGGCCCGCCGCCGCGCGCCTACCGCGGGCATTGCAGACCGCAGGGTTTGAGGTCGGCGTCCTCTGCCGTCCCAGCGCCTATCTGGCCCGCACCAAGTTTATCGACCACGTTTTCCCCCTGCCGTCCGAAAGCCGGGGCCGCGCGATCTTCGCGCACCTGGTCGCGGCCGCACAGGCTTGGCGGCCCGATCTCGTGCTCCCGATGGATGATCGGTCCGCGCTGTTTCTGGCGCAGGCGCACGCCGAGGCGAGCAACCGGCGAGACTTGCTAACGCTGGCGCAGCTCCTGCAAACCTCGCTCGGGAAGCCGGCTAATCTCCCTCACGCCGCCAGCAAACGCGCCACGTTTGAGGCGGCGCAGCGGCTCGGCCTGCGCACGCCGGCCAGCCGCACGATCACCAGCACCCGGGAACTCGACGAATTCGCCGGCACGCATGGCTTCCCGGCCGTGCTCAAGGAATCGTTTAGCAACGGCGGCAACGGCGTATTTATCTGTGGCGACGAGCGCGAGGCGCGCACGACGTTGACCGCCCTTTTGCGCACCGGCGGACTACGGAGCTACTTTCGCTCATGGCGCGCCCAGCTCCGTGGCCGCACCATGAGCCGCCGGTGGCTCCCGGCCGATCGGAGCATCATCGTGAGCCAGTTTATCGCGGGGAAAAACGCCACGAGTCTGGTCGCCGCTTTCGCCGGCGAGCCGTTGGCCGCGCTCACGGCCGAAGTCGTCGAATCCTATCCCAACGCCAAGGGGCCCAGCAGCGTGGTGCGGTTCACCGACCACGAGGAGATGCGCCACACCTCCGCAGCGCTCGTCCGCCACTGGGGCCTCACCGGCCTGATCGGTTTTGACTTCATCGTCGATGCGGACGGCGCCGCCTGGTTGCTTGAATGCAATCCGCGTCCCACGCCCATTGCCCATCTCGGCGCCCGGGCAGGCATCGATCTCGCGCTGGCGCTAAAGCAGCGCATCGCCGGCGATACTCGACCGGCCCCACCACCGTATAAGCCGGGCCTAACCGTGGCATTTTTCCCCTTCGAAACGTGGCGCGACGCCCTCAGCACCCACCTCCAAAATTCCTTTCACGACATCCCCACAGATGACCCCGAGCTCCTCGCCAGCCTGACGCAGGCCACGCCGTGGGCGCACCACTCGGTCGTCATGTCCTCGTAAGCGCTTCCACCGTGATTCGTCGTCTCACTCGACCGCTCACCGCCCTCCGGCGCCGGGTCTTCCCGCCAAAAACCTCCTTCCAAATCTTCACGGGGACCGAGGCGGAGAGTGGGCTGCCACTTTCCATGCTTTGCGGGATGACAGCACCGGAGCAGAGCTATTTGCACGGACTCGCTTTCGCCGACCAGCCCAACGCCAGCGGAGCGGCCACCTTACCGCTAAAAAAAATCTTTGCCGGCAGGCTGGCCGCGGCGAGCGCCTGTTCGCTCATCGCCCTGAGTTCCTCTGAATTCAAATTATCGACGATGCGTCGCTCAGGACGCTGGTTCATGATTCCGTTCTGGGTCCGCGGCAAGCTGCCGCTGCCGTTGCCCCGCGAAATCTTGCTGCGGAACTCCGTGAAGGACGATTTGCGGCGCGTGCGACGACATGAGTTCGAATATGAAGTCACGCGGGACCCGGCCCGGTTCGACAATTTCTATCACCAGATGTATGTGCCCCTCGCACGCAAGGCGCACGGCAAGGCGGCCCACATCCAGTCCCATGACGAAGCCCGCCAGCATCAGTTTGAATTTGATCTTCTGCTGATCAGACAAAAAAACTCCGAGCGAGACATCGCCGGCGTCACCATTTTATACGAGCCAGACCGGCCCCGGCTGCTCAGTCTCGGGATTTGCGATGACGAAGTGGACTATGCGCAGCAAGGCGTGTCCGGCGCATTGTATCACTTCGCATTTCAATATCTACAGACCAAGGGCTTCTCCGAGGTCGGCACCGGCGGATCGCGAGCATTCCTGCGTGACGGGGTGTTGAGCTATAAGAAAAAGATGGGCCAGTCGCTCATCGGGGGGTCGTGGAACAGCATTGCGCTAAAAATAACTGCGCTCACTCCAGCCACGCAGTCCTTTCTCAAACGCAATCCGTTCATTCATCAGTCGGGAGGAAAATTACACGCCGCGATTTTCACAGACGAGCCGCTCTCCCTCGATCGCTTGCGGGACTACGACAAGGAATTCTTCCAGCCCGGTCTGGAAAAGCTCGTGGTTTATTCCTTTCGCCCCGACGAAACGCTCCGCCCCGATGTGCTTCCACCCGATTTGGCCCTGCGCTGGGAAATTCGCCCCGCGCACGAACTGCTGGATACCGGCCCCGCCCGCGCATAGGGAATTCCCTGCCGGTGCGGCCGCCTCCGCCTAAACGGCCCACCCGATGCACGAATCCTCCCGCCTCCGCGCCGTCCAGTCGCCCATCATCCCGGTCATCGCCGATCTGATTCGTGCGCATCCGGGGACCATTTCACTCGGACAGGGCGTCGTCGGTTACGGTCCGCCTGCCGCGGCACTGGCGCAGCTGGAGCGGTTTCTCGCGGAGCCCGCCAACCACAAATACCAACCCGTCGCCGGCATCCCGACGCTCATCGAAGCTCTCACGCAAAAACTCGCCACGGAGAACGGCATCCGCGTCGGTCCCGCGCACGGCAACCGGCTCATGGTCACCGCCGGCGGCAACAACGCCTTCATCGCCACCGTCCTCGCCCTCGGCGATCCGGGCGACGAGTTCATTTTGCCGGTGCCGTATTATTTCAACCACGAGATGGCCGTCACGATGGCCAACTGCCGGCCCGTGCTCGTGCCGACCGACGCCAACTACCAACTCGACCTTGCCGCCTTGCGCGCCGCTATCACGCCGCGCACGCGCGCGATCGTCACCGTCTCGCCCAACAATCCCTCCGGCGCGGTTTATCCCGAGGCGGCGCTCCGCGCCGTGAATGCGCTCTGCGCCGAACGCGGCCTCGTCCACATCAGCGACGAAGCCTACGAGGGCTTCACCTACGACGACGCGCAGCACTTCTCCGCCGCATCACTCCCCGGCGCCGCCGCGCACACGATCTCGCTCTACTCGCTGTCGAAGGCGTTTGGCTTCGCGAGCTGGCGGATCGGGTGGATGGTGTTTCCGGAAAAACTCGAGGCCGCCTTGCGGAAAATTCAGGACACGCTCGTCATCTGCCCACCGGTGATTTCGCAACATGCCGCGGTCGGCGCGCTCGACGCCACGGCCGGCGGCGGCACGCCCTATGTCCGCGCAAAGCTCCGCGGGATCGCCGAAATTCGCGCGCTGGTGCAACCCGAACTCGCCGCCCTCGCGCGCGACGGCGTGTGCGCGGTGCCGCCCGCCCAAGGCGCGTTTTATTTTCTGCTCCGCGTGAATTCGCCACGCCCGGCGCTCGAGCTCGCGGAGAAACTCATCCGCGAGCATCGTGTCGCCGTCATCCCCGGCAGCGCCTTCGGTCTCGAGCATGGCTGCCACCTGCGCGTGGCGTATGGGGCGTTGCAAAAGGAAACGGCCCAGGAAGGCGTCGGCCGACTCGCCCACGGCCTGCGCGCGCTGGTGGGGTGAGGCCCGAGGTGGAGCGCGTTGCCCCAACGCGCTAGGCGTAGGGCGCGTGTCTTGCACGCGCCGCGGCGTCTGCAAGACAGACGCCCTACAAAGCGCGGTAGGGGCAACGCGCGCCACACGCTGAGCCGCAGGCACCGGCCGCGACTCGGGATTTGCGCTCGCGAGAGAAGTCCCCGTAGCGTCCGCGCCAAATGAAAGCGCTCCTCGAATTCCTCCGCGAACCGTTCGAACTCGGCAGCCTGCGCTTCACGCCGCTCTCCATCATCGTCGGCCTCGGGATGGTCGCCGGCCTCGCCATTGGGGTTTCTCTGTTGAAGCGCCTTCTCCGGGATCGCCTGCTGCCGCGGGCCGGGCTTAACCGCGGCGTGAGCGTCGCGATCTCCACGCTCATCAGCTACGGCGTGATGCTGATCGGCGTGCTGGTCATTTTGCCCGTGATGATTCCGGGCTTCAACCTGAACACCCTCTCGCTCGTCATCGGCGGCATCGGTTTCGGCATCGGTTTCGGCCTGCGCAACATCGCCGACAATTTCGTGAGCGGCGTCATTCTCCTCATCGAGCGCCCAATCAAGGTGGGCGACCACATCCGCGTCGGCGACACCACCTACGGCGACGTGGTCGAGATCCGCGCGCGCGCGACGACGGTGCGGACCAACGACGACATCGACATCATCGTGCCGAACTCCGAATTCATCTCGGGCAAGGTCACCAACTACAGCCACAGCAACAACCGCGTGCGCTTCCGTTTTCCCATCGGCGTGCATGACCAAAGCGACGTGCATCTCGTGGCCAAGGTTCTCGTCGAGGCCGCGCTCGCCTGCCCCGAGATTATGCGAGACCCGGCGCCCGAGGCACGGCTCATCGAGTTCGGCGAGTCCTCGATCAATTTCGAAATCTGGGTGTGGACCGAGACGATGCTCAACCGCCCGCAAAACCTGCGTAGCCAGGTGAACTTCCTGATCTGGGATCACTTCAAGCGCGCCGGCATCGTGATCCCGAATCCGCAGCGGGATATCTACATTAAGGAGACGCCGCGGGGACGGGCAGGCGATGTCTTGGCGTAGCGGCGGGCGTCCCTGCCCGCCGAGGTTTTCGTTTGCGCTGAACCGGCGGG
>JANNEY010000356.1:0-10386 GCA_031379235.1 Opitutaceae bacterium
GTCGCCTTCAACTTCTACCGCAAGGGCGCGATCATGGACCGCGACCGCGACTACTCGGCCGCGCCGCCGTTTCTTAGCGCCAACTCCAGCCCCTTCAATCTCCTGCTCTCACGCTTCGCCATCAGCGCGGCACTCGGCCAGCAAGTCACGGCGCCGATTCGCGGCGTGTCGAATTTTGCGCTGAGCATTTTTGGGCAGTCGGGCGCCGACGTCGCCAACAACGGCCAGCGGCCCGCGTCGCAATACACCTACTCAGGCGGGCGCACGGCCACCTTCAACCCGAACGAGTATGCGACCTCCTATCCCGACGTCCGCCGCGTGGGCGCGATGGCGTTTGGTGAGCGCAAGGTCTTCGGCACCGACAACGTGAAGGCCTACGGTGATTTCTCGTTTCAGATGGTCGACACGGAATACCAGCTCGCGCCGACGGCCACGGGAGATTTTAGCACGCCCGGCCAGGTGGACATCGTGATCCCCGCGCGCACCGCGGCCCCCTTGCTCACGGTCATCATTCCCGTGCTCGGCGGTGCGACGACGGCGCCGGCCGGGGCAGCCATTGTTCCCGGCGTGTTCTTCCCCGGTCCCGGCACGCGCTTCGTGAACAACACCGCGCAACGCCTCGCGCCCGCCGGCGCGTTCAATCCCTTCAATCCCTTCAATCAGGACATCTCCGACGATTCCCGCGGTCGCCTCGTGGAATTCGGTAACCGCATTGTGCGCACTGCCACGGAAGCCTTTCTGGCGACCGGCGGCATCAAGGGCGAAAACGTCGCGGGCAAATGGAATTTCGACGCGTCGTTCAGCTTCAGCTCCGTGCGTGAACATTCCAGCAGCCGCTTCGATTCGGCGACGCGCTTCAACGAGATCGTGAACGGCGCCTCGCCGATTTTCGATCCGCGCAGTCCGCGTTACATCGGCACGACCACGCCCTACAATCCCTTCGGCTATTTTCGGAATCCCATCGCGGCCAACGCCGTGTTCGCCGACTACGTGCACGTCACGGTCCGCGACGAAAACGAATCCACCCTGGGCCAGCTCAACGCCGTGGGGTCGACGCGCGAACTCTTCAAGCTGCCGGCCGGCCCGGTCGGAATCGCCTTCGGCGGAGATTTCCGGCGGGAGCAGCTGACCCAAAATCCGAGCGCCTACGGGATCGCCGGCGATATCATCGGCAGCGCCCCGAGCGCCTTCACGCGCGCGCAGCGCAAGGTCGGTGGCCTCTTCTTCGAAACCCGCGTGCCGATCTTTGCCCGGCTGGAAGCGAGCGGCGCCGTGCGGCACGAAAAATTTTTCACCAGTGATCGCGATGTGACGGTCCCGAAGGGCACGCTCCGCTGGCAGCCCATCGCGCGCGAACTCACTTTGCGCTCCAGCTACTCGAAGGGTTTTCGCGAGCCGTCGCTCTACGAACTCTACTCCTCGCCCATCTCCGTGCTCTCCGCGATTCTCGATCCGCGTGATTTCTTCGTCGAGCCCGAGCAATCGATCACGCTCCGCGGCAATCGGCGGCTGGAGGCGGAGAAGACCGACTATTTCAACGCTGGCTTCGTGTGGTCGCCCGCGAAACACGGCCTGAAGGGGCTTACCCTGGGCGCGGATTTCTGGGCCATCACGCGCGATGGCACGGTGCGGGCCAATCCGCAGAACACCGTCTTCCGCGCCTTCGGCCTCACCGGCGCACCGCTGGCGGGCGAGAGCGTGACCTTCACCTCGTCCGGCGGGATCGGCGTCGTGAATTCGCTCTTCTACAATGTCGGCCGCACCAAGGTGGAAGGCTGGGATTTCAGCGGCGGCTATCAATGGCCCACCGACTCGCTCGGCCGCTTCGAGCTCAGCACGGTGTGGACGCTCATGACGCGCTTTGATCAGGCCGCCGTGTTGGGCGCGCCGCTGCGGAATGTGCTCGGGTTGGATTCCACCGGCGTCGGTGCCGATGGCTACCTCAAGCTGCGCGGTCGCGTGAATCTCAACTGGGCCTACCGCGGCCTGACCGCCTACCTCGGCGTCAATTACATCGACGGTTTCGACGACACCGACGCCAACTTCAACCCTTACCACGTGCGCGACCGCTACATCACCGATGCGCAGATCACCTATGCGTTTCGCGGCACGGCGAAGCCCGCGCTCCGCGATACAAAAGTCAGTCTCGGTGTGCGCAATCTCTTCGATTGGGATCCCCCGCAGGCCTACGGCGGCGGCGGCAACACCACCGGCTATCCCGGCGGGCTCTACACCTCTGAAGGCCGCTTCTGGTATCTCTCGCTGACGCGGAAATTCTGAGGTGGGGCGCGTTGCCCCCAACGCGCTTTCAGGAGCGTATTTTGTAGGGCCGGCGCTCGCCGCCGGGCCGTCTCGCGACGGACATCATAATCGCCACGGCCCGCCGGCAAGCGGCGGCCCTACGACGGAGAGATGCCACCAATGAGAAATCTCACTACTTCCCCGCCGGCTCGATCACCTTCGTCGGTCCGATTTTCACTTCAGCTTTTCGGTCGCGGAGATTTCGTGCAAGAAAAGCCTCCAGCGCGGACGAAAACGACTTCGCCTGGCTTTCGTCTCGGAAGCCGTGGCCCTGCCGGCCTTCGACGATCGACTGGTAGTCCTTGTTGAATTTCTTCAACGGCGTTTCGAGTCGCGTCCAGTGGTCGATCTTCACGCGCGGGTCCTCGGCCCCGTAGGCGTGGAGGGTGGGAATCTTCAGGCGCTCGACGAGGAGAATGGGCGAGGTCTCGTCACGCCAAGCGCGCGTCGCACCGACCCACTCGGTCCGGTAGTTGAACTCGTCACCCGTGCGCCACGCGTCGTCCCCGCGCCGCCAAAACGTCAGTTCGAGGTCCGCGGCGCCGACATAGTTCACCGCGCACGCGTAGAGATCGGGCGTGAGCATCGCGCCGGCGAGCGAGGCATAGCCGCCGTAGCTCGCGCCATAGATCGCGACCCGCGCGGGATCGGCGATGCCCTGCTCGATGGCCCACTTCACGCCGTCGGTGAGATCGTCCTGCATCGCGCGGCCCCATTGCTGGCGGCCCTTGTTGATGAACTCGCGGCCGTAGCCACCCGAGCCGCGGTAGTTGGGCTGGAGGACGGCGTAGCCGCGGCTGGCGAGAAACTGCGCGTCCGTGTCGTAGCCCCAGCGGTCACGAATGCCAAACGGTCCACCGTGCGGGTGCATGACGAGCGGCAGATTTTTTCCGCTGCTACCGCGCGGCAACGTGAGGTAGCCGTGAATTTCCAAACCGTCGCGCGCGCGGTAACGAATCGGCGTGCGCGGACTGAACTGGGCGGGATCGATCTCGCGGGTGCGCTTGAAGAGCACGAGCGAGCCGGCCTTTTGGTCGAGGACGTAGTAGACGCCGGGTTCGCGGTCGTGGGCGACCCAGATGAGTGCGACGCTCTCGTCGTCTGACAGGCTGGTGACGCGCACGTCGCAGCCGGCGAACGTCGCGGCCAGTTTTGCCTGTAAAGCCGCGCGCACCGGATCGAACCAGTGGTAGCGCTCGCGGTCCGCCTCGTAGCGCACGCCGAGCACCCGCGTGCGATCGCGGCTGACGATCACATCGGTGATCTCGCCCTCGGGCGGGACGAAGAGCGCGGGGCCGCGCTCGAAGGTGCGCGTGTTGAGCGCGTAGAGCGCGCCGCGATCGTGTTCCTCGCGCGAGTTCAGCCAGAGCGTGACGTTGTCGGCCGAAAATTGTTCGGCATGCCATGTCTCGGCGTAGCCGTGAAACGGGTGAGTGGCGACGCGCTTGAAAGGCTGGTTGTCCTCGGTGCGGTGCTCCCAGATGAGCGTCTTGCCTTCGAGGCGAGCGCGCAGCCGCAGCGCGCCGCGCTGGTCGAGGATGTGGTGCACGAAGCGGTCCGATTCGCGAATTTCGAGCAGAGTCGAACGCCCGAGATTTCCGACGTTGAGCCGCGCGATCACGGGGGAGCCACCGACGAAGGTGGCGTTGTCGACATTCCCCGCGAAGAACCCGATCACGGCGATGCGCGCGGGATCGAGCGGCAGTTCATCGATGATGCTGGCGAAGTCGCCGGTGAGGTTGTTCTCGATCCGCTGCGACTCCGAGATCCGCAGGATGCTTTTGCCGGCGAGATCGGTGGAGCCGATGAAGAACGATTCGTTGCCCGCGACATCGGCCTCGAACACGAGCCGATCGTTCCCCTTCCAGAGGAAGCGCGCGATGCTCTCGTCCTTTCCGCTCAGGATCATTTGCGATTCCTTACTGGTGCGGTCGAAGACGCCGAGGGCGTATTTTTTTTCGTGCGGAAAAAGGAAGGCGATTTTTTTGCCATCGGGTGAAAGCCGTGGCTGGCGCACTTGGGCGAGCGAAAAAAACTGCTCGACCGGGATCGGTGCCACCGCCTCGGCGGCCGCGAGCGCCGCAGGCGCGACAAGCGCGCCCAATAGGGTGACCAAGAGCATGCGCGGGAGGCCGGATTTCATGGTGCGTCCGACTCAGGGCGGATGCGGGGTGGAGTCAATTCCCCGGGAGACCGAGTTGCTGGCGGAGCCACTCGCGGCCGGAGGCCTCATCGGTAAACGCCCCGTCGAGCTGCGCCTCGAACGCGGCGTCCGTATGGCGGGTGAAATCCGGCCCCGGTTTCAATCCCAGCGCGATCAAATGGCGGCCGAACAGGATCGGTTTCGGGGCGGCGTCGGCGAGGGCGAGGGCTTGGGCCTTGGCGACCAGTTCGTCGATGCGGCCGTGGCTCTCGGGGGAGAGCAGCGGAGGGCGGCCGTTGGCGTCGGCCCGCATCACGAGCGCGAGATCGTCGATGGTGGCAGGGGTGAGTTTGCGCGCGAGGCGGCGGACGCTACTGGCGGAGAACTCGCCCTGGCCGTGGTGATGCGCGAGGTGATTTGCCACCAGCGCGCTGACGGGCGCATCGTGATCGAGCGGCGCGCCGATGCGCCGGAGAAACTGCGCCGCGATCGGCCCGCCCGCCGCTTCGTGTCCGGGGCTCACCCAGCGGAGCACGCCGTGCTTCTCGGCGCGGGCGGTCGTGGCGGGTTTGCCGAAGTCATGCGCGAGCACGGCGAACATCAACCACCGCCGCCGCGCCGGCGTGAGATGGCGCCAGCCTTCGAGTGCGACCAAGGCGTCGAGACAATGCTGGGTGTGCGTGAACACGTCGCCCTCCGGGTGCCATTCGGGATCCTGCGGCGTGCCGCGCAGCGCGGCGATCTCGGGAAAATGCGGGAGCCAGCCAGAGTCTTCGAGCACGGCGAGGCCGCGCGACGGGCGCAGGCTCTTCACCGCCCATTTTTCCCACTCGCCCCAGACGCGTTCGACGGGGAGTTCGCGAAACGTGCCGGCGATGCTGCGGCAGAGCGCGGCCGTTTCCGGCGCGAGGGCAAAATCAAAACGCGCCGCGAGCTGCATGCCGCGCAACACGCGCAACGGATCCTCCGCGAAGGCCGCGCTGGTGTGCCGGAGCGTGCGGCGTGCGAGATCGCTTTGCCCGCCGTGCGGGTCGATGAGCTCGCCGGTAAACGGATCGAGGGCGATGGCGTTGACGGTGAAGTCGCGCCGGGCCGCAGCGTCGGCGTCGCTCAGCGCCGGATCGGGTTGCACGGCGAAGCCGCGGTGGCCGCTACCGGTCTTGGACTCGCGGCGCGGCAGCGAGAAATCGTATTCCTGCCCGCTCGCGCGGCTGCGGACTTTGAGCACGCCGAAGCTGCGGCCGACGACATCGGTCGCCCCGAAACGCCCGAGCACACGCTGGAGTGATTCGAAATCGACGCCGCCGACCTCGACGTCGAAGTCCTTGGCCGCGATCCCGAGTAGCCAGTCGCGCACGCCTCCGCCCACGAGCCGCGGGCGGCCGATGCGACGCACCGCGTCGAGCATCGCGCGCAAATCTGGCGGCAGCTCTGGAAGATCCGGCATGCGTGCCTCAGGGTTGCGGCCGTTTCACTGCCGCGGCGATGGCGACCAACAGCCAGCCCACCATCAAAATGATGCCGCCCAGCGGCGTGACCGGGCCGAGCCACCGCGGTCCACCCAAGGCGAGCCAGTAGAGGGAGCCGGAAAAGAGCAGCGTGCCCGCGACCCAGCAGCGGGCGGCCCAAAGTCCCAAGGCGCCGGCAGCTCCGGTGGGACTGGAGCGAAGCCAGGCGGCCACACCCAATAGTGCCAGCGCGTGAAACAGATGGTAGCGCGCACCGGTTTCCCACGAGACCGCCATGCCACGCTCCATGAGGGTGGCCTTCAGGAAATGAGCGCCGAAGGCGCCGAAAATGATGCCGGTGAACCCCGCCACGCCGGCGGCCAGCAGGGGGAAACGTGAATCCTTGGACGCGTTGCGCATGGCGGGGCAGGCTCGCACATTGTCCGCCCGAAACAAGATCGGTTGTGGCGGGCCGAGCGGTTCCCCATGATCTTTTGCTGCGACGGACTCGCCGTTTTGATCTCCCGGAGAAATGGTCGTTGACAGGTTTTCTTTTGACCGTAGCTATTGGCCTCTTTTCGCATGAAAACGTTCCTCGCCAAGAAGGAGACGGTGCAACCCAAGTGGCATCTTATCGATGCTACGGGGGTGCCGCTCGGTCGTCTCGCCGTCAAGGCCTCTACCCTCATTCGAGGCCGCCACAAGGCGACCTATACTCCCACCATCGACACCGGTGATTTCGTGGTCGTGATTAACGCGGAGAAGGTCGTCGTCACGGGCAAAAAGGAAGTGCAGAACGAGTATATGTTCTTCTCGGGCTTCGTCGGTGGCGAGAGCTACCGCAAGCTGTCCGAGCAACGGGTGCGCCACCCGGAGTTCATCATTGAGCACGCCGTCAAAGGCATGCTCCCAAAGAACCGCATCGCCGCCCACATGCTGACCAAGCTTCGCGTCTTCGCCGGCCCGAAGCACACGCACGAGGCCAACCAACCCCAGAAGATTTCTGTCTGATTCCCTGATCGCACATGAGCGCTGCCACTCCCGCTAATCTCTTCCTCGCCACCGGCCGCCGCAAGACCTCAACGGCGCGCGTGCGTCTGGCCGAGGGCACCGGCAAACTGATGGTCAACGGCCGCACCTTCGACGACTATTTCTCCCACGAGAATTTCTCGAAGCAGGCCTACGCCCCGCTTCTCACCGTCGAGCTCCGCGACAAGATTGACGTGACCGTCAACGTCGCCGGTGGCGGTGTCGCCGGTCAGGCCGGTGCAGTGGCGCACGGCATCGCCCGAGCCCTGCAAAAGATGAACGCCGAGCTGCGCACGAAGCTCAAGAAAGCCGGCCACATCAAGCGCGATCCCCGCGCCAAGGAACGCAAAAAGCCCGGCCAGCCCGGCGCCCGCAAGCGCTTCCAGTTCTCGAAGCGCTAAGCGCTCCGGGACCGCGAGTCTCTTTCACGCTGCTCAAATCCCTGTTTTCAAACGCCGCCCGCCTTATCGCGGGCGGCGTTTTTGTTTTTCGAGACAGCGGTTTCCTCATGCCTGAGCGGGGCCGCGTGTTCTTGGCGAAAGGGCCAAGCGCCGGTAGCGGTATGTTTTGCCCGAGTGTGGGGCGGGCTTTATGCCCGCCACGGCGGGGATAAACCCCGCCCCACAGCTTCAGCGTCAAACCATACCACTACCCAAGCGCCGGGCGCATCGCTTAATTCTGAGTCGCCGACTGGAATGTGACCTGCTTAACGAATGCTCGTATGAAATTCCCCGCTCCACGGCACGTCGCGTTTTTCGCCGTTTACTTGGTTTCGGTTTCTGCGCTGCTGGCGCACCCTGGCCATGACGGCGATCACGGGCTCACGTGGGACTTGAAACACCTCGGCGCGCATCCTTTCGCGACGGCCGCATGCTTCGCCCTGATTGGGCTGACGGCGCTTCTGACGGTGGTCGGGCTGCGGCGGCGGGCAGAACGGCAAACTCAAAGTTTGCGTGTGTCGCAACCAAGCCGGGGGAAATAACCCGCGAGAATCCGCCGCGCCTCGCGCACGGTGTGACGCAGGCGGATCGTGTCGGGGGCCACGATTTTTATGCTCCAACCGCCGAGCCGTAACACGCTGACGCCAACCCAAACCCCGTCGCGATGGAGTGCGTTGAGTGGTGCGCGCCACGGCGGCTCGCCGCTGGCGGCGGCGGCCGGTGCGATCAAAATCGCGTTGGCGAAACAGGCCTTCGCGCCCGACCCGGCGAGTGCGGCGAGCTGGCGCAGTTCCTCGCCGCTTTGATCGAACCGTTCGCGCAACGCCAGCTCACCACCGACGCGCACGGTGAGTTCCAATTGCAACCGGTCCCACACCCACGCTTCACCGTGTCCGACCCGGCCGGGCATCAGTTGATCGACAAAAAAGAGCGCGCCGTTTGGCTCGACTGCGATGGTCGTCATCTGCCGGTAGCGCGACGCGCGGTGCGGCACGAGCGGCTCGGGCATCACCTCCAGCCAGGCGTTCGCCGCGACCGAGAAATGTTGCCGGCACTCGGCGACTCCGTCGCGCATATGGAAAAGTCGGCTCGCGCTTGGGGTCGTCACGAGGAGCGCGGCTCCGGCCTCGGCTGCGATTGCCGCTTCGAGCCGGTCGCCCGCGAGAATGCCGGCCGTGGGATTGACGACCTGCACATGCAGCGTGTGCGTCTCGGCGTCCCAGTAGGGCTTGCTGATGTGATACGGCGCGCGAAACGACTGGGCTGCGAGCACGGTGCGGCCGTGATCGCGCACCGCGGCGCGCAGTGAAAGGTGGCCGGAAAAAGCCGACATCTTAGATACTGAGGGTAGGGCAAGGCGTCCCGGAGAGCCGGCGTGTGCCGGCTCTCCGAGGACCATTTGCCTTACCGCTTCGCCCTTTGTGCGAACAAGACCTCGCGCTCGATCCACGCGATGACGGCGTCGAGGTTATGCTCACGCTTGAGGTCGCAAAACAAAAACGGCCGCGCTCCGCGTTGGATCTTTGCATCGCGATCCATCACGCCGAGGTCGGCGCCGACGAGCGGAGCGAGATCGATTTTGTTGATGATCAGCAAATCGCTGTGGCGGATCGCGGGGCCGCCCTTGCGGGGGATCTTGTCCCCTTCGGCGACATCGATCACGTAGATGAAGGCATCGACGAGCTCAGGCGAGAACGTGGCGGTAAGGTTGTCGCCACCGCTTTCGACGAGGAGGAGCTGGAGATCGGGAAATTTAGCTTCGAGCGCGCGACACGCCTGCTCGTTCATCGTGGTGTCGTCGCGGATTGCGGTGTGCGGACAGCCGCCGGTCTCGACGCCCGCGATGCGGTCGGCAGCGAGCGCGCTGTGCTGGATGAGAAACTGCGCGTCTTCGGAGCAGTAGATGTCGTTTGTGACCACGGCCATCGAGGTGCGCTCGCGGAGGCGCTGGCAGAGTTTGAGGCAGAGCATGGTCTTGCCGGAGCCAACGGGGCCGCCGATGCCGATACGGGGGGGGCGAGTCATAGAAAAAAATAGCGAGTAGCGAGTAGCGGGTAGTGAGTAGCGAGTAGAAATACAGGCGGGCGACACTGCTGGTTTGATATGCTCGCTACCCGCTGCTCACTACTCGCTACTGTTACGAAATAAACATCCGCGCATCCGCCGTCTCGTGGCGAGCCGCGGCGATGTCGAGCCACGGGTTGAACCAGCCGATGTCCTCGAATGCGGTCGCTTCGGCGGCGGTGATGATTTCCGGCGCGGCGGCGAGGGCTTCGGTGAGGAGCGACTGCGCGGCGTTCTGGCCGAGGCGCAGAATTTTCATCGCGGCGGAAAGGAGCGAGGAAAGCGTCGCGTAGGAAATACCAGCGAGCACGCCGGTGAGCGGGGCGCCCAGCACGCGACCCTCGAGTGCGGCGGAAACGGCGGAGGAGTGCGGCCAGTTTTCGGCGGTGACGCGGCGGAGGAATTCTTGGGCGAGAGGATGGGCGCGGAGCGTCGCCATCAGTTCGGCGCGCTGGCGGCCGATGTTTTCGGAGGCGGAGCGGGCTTCGCGGGCGGTCTTGAGGGCGGACGAGAGCACGCAGAGTTCGCCGATGCGCGGCCAGTTGGCTTCGCCGAATGCGCGCCACGCGTGGACCGCGAGCGGGAGGTCGGTGTGACGCAGCGCGGGCAACGCGGAGAGGAAAATGAAATCGCGCAGCGTCGCGCGGTCGCGCACGACGCCTTGTTGCACGAGGCCTTCGAGGCCGAAGGAGTGAGCGTAGCTGCCGGTCGGGTAAAACGAGTCGCCGGCCTGCAAGAGGCCGACGAGCCACGCGGCATCCGAAGGTGGAGCGGCTTGCTCCCAAGACGCTGGCTTGGAAAGGGGCGCACCCGCGGAAAGCGCGTTGGGGGCAACGCGCTCCATCTTAGCCGCAACGTTGCAGTCGGATTTAAGATCGCTGGCAGGTTTGTCGGGTGGAGGTGGGCCGTGGGGGCCGCGCGCGGCCGGGGCACGTCCACCCCCGAATGGCGCGCGCGGGGC
>JANNEY010000361.1:0-5880 GCA_031379235.1 Opitutaceae bacterium
CCCCCAACGCGCTTTCAGCCGGCGTGGAGACCGAGCCAGCGCGTTGGGGGCAACGCGCTCCACCCGGCAGCACGCTCGTCTCCGCCGGCCAGCGCATTTTTCTCCCGAAACACGCCCCGCCCCCCACCGTCGAGCAAGTTGACCCCGCCACCCTCCGTGCGGCCCTCGCCTGGCAAAGCCGCCTCGCCGATTTCGCCGAGGCCCCGCTGGCCGACGTGATCGCGCGGTTCAACGCCCGCAGCCGCGTCCAACTCATCCTCGCCGACGAAACACTCGCCGACCGCCGCATCGGCGGCACCTTCGCCCTCGACGAAGCCGAAGCCTTCGTCCGCCTTCTTGAGCGCGACGGCGAAATCATCGGCGAGCGCCGCGGCGAAGCCGCCATTTACCTCCGCCGCGCGCGCTGAGTTGTGGCCACTCATTGTCATCGTGAGGAGCGCAGCGACGTGGCGATCCCTGTTTGTCATCGCGAGGAGTGCAGCGACGTGGCGATCCATCTAGAATCCCAGCTGGATTGCCGCGCCCGCCGAGCCGGGCTCGCAATGACAACCCCCCTTTGTCCTCACGAGAGACCGAACGCCGTAGCCATCCACGCTTGTCATCGCGAGGAGCGCTGCGACGTGGCGATCCATCTGGAAATCCCCTGCGCGTTACGCGCCCTGAAAAAAATCTTTCCGTCGCGACCAGGTCTTTTCGTCCGCCGCTGCGTTACTGGGGTAGTCCTGCTCCTCCGCATGTTGTCACCCCACGTCTCCGCTCCCCTCGCCGTCGTTGCCCTTTGCGGCAGTGTCGTCGCTGGCGCGGCGACCACGGCGACTGCCCCTGCCGGGAAGCGGGCCTTCAACCTCCCCCGCGGCGACGCCGCCGTTACGCTGAAGCAGTTCGCCACCGCCGCCGGCACGCCGATCGTCTACCTCGTCGATCGCGTCCGCGGCGCCACCACCAATGCGGTGGCCGGCGAGTTCACGCCGCGCGAAGCGCTCGATCGCATGCTCGCGGGCTCGGCCCTCGAGGCCGCGCAGGACGCCGCCACCGGCGCCCTCGTCGTCAGTCGCAAGCGCACCGCCGAAAGCAAGCCGCGCACCGGGGAGGTCGGAACCGTTTCCGATCAGCAACCCACGCCTAAGACCCAACCCATGAAATCCCTCCGCACCCTGTTCACCGCCGTCGCTGGCTGGCTCGCCGCATCGACTGCGGTCGAGGCTCAGACCACCGCCGTCCCACCCAAAGAAGAAACCATCGTGCTCAGCCCGTTTTCCGTCGGCACCAGCAAGGACACTGGATACCGCAAGCTCAGCTCGGTCACCACCTCGCGCATCGGCGTTTCCCTCTATGAGGCGCCGCAGCCCATCGAGATCATCTCGGGCGAGTTGCTCCGCGACCTCGGCTACAATTCGATTCGCGAAGTCTACGACTACACCTCAAGCGTCACGGTCAACAAACAGGAGACGCGTCAGAACGGCTCGTTCAAACTGCGCGGTTTCCAACTGCCCAATTTCATCAATGGCGTGCAGGTGGCGGCGAATTCCAATGGTCCTGGCTACGTCTCCACCGACAACGTCGACCGCATCGAACTCGCCAAAGGTCCGGTCGGTCTTTTCTACGGCAACAGTTCGCCCAACGGCGTTTCCAATACCGTCACCAAGCGTCCCGAAGGCGTGAACCGCACGACCACCGAGGTCAGCGTCGGTTCCTACGGTCTGCTTAAGGGTCTCGTCGATACCCAGAGCGTCGTGAGTCGCGAGTATGGGATTTCCTACCGGCTCATCGCCGCCGCCAATAACAGCCAAACTCGCCTCAAGCAGGACACCGGCTACAACATGTATGCCGCCTCGTTCGTCGTGCGGCCCAACGATAAAATCGAAGTGCAGGCCGAGTATAACTCCACGAGCTACAAGCAGGCTTACTCCGCCGTCAGCGCCTGGAATTTCTTGGTCAACCCCCTCTACTACCAGCAGGTGGTCAATCCCGATCAGGCCATGCTCAACTATATCAAGAAACAGTATGGCGCGGCTGACGATGCGGCCGCTCGCACCGTAATCTCCAATCGCTGGGGCATCACTGCACCAGCAGGCTCCGGCTACCTGACTAACAACTGGGTGGCTGACTATTTCGGCGCCTACGGTAAAATCACCTACCCCTACATCGGTTCGAGCACAAACTGGAGCCGCTATTCGCCAGAAGGTGACAAGTTCACTTCCGGCAGCCCCGACTCCCGGCTCGACGGCGTCAATACGCTCTCCGACGTGAGCATCCGATTCACGCCCTTCCCCAAGACCGCGGTGCAATATCACTGGGTCCGCAGCCAGGACAAAAGCGACTTCGCCCGGTCCCTCGCGTTTACCAATTCCGGCCCGCTCGACGCCAACGGCCGCGTCCCTTCCCTCAATGTGTTCGCGCAGGTCCAGAAGCTCGACGCCGTCAGTGACACCCAGCAGCTCGATTTTTCGCAGGAGGTGCAAACCGGCGGGATCAAGCATCGTTTGCTGGCCGGCTTGGAGTCCCGCCGCAGCTGGACGAATAACGGCGGCGCCAGCATCGACAGCAGCAAAGCCCCGACTCGGACCACGACCAGCGGCGGCACGACGACCGGCCAAGGCACGCTCGACCGATTTTATAACTTCATCAATCCATGGACTGAGATCAAACCACTCATCTCGAGCGGTATCACGCAGGTGAAATCGAAACCCACCGAATATCAGGACTGGTATCTGAGCTACCGCGGCTCTGCTTTTAAGGACAAGCTCAACCTCCTCGCCGGCGTGCGCAGCGTAAAGCAGAACACCACCGGCCTCATCAGCACGGGCAAGAGCGAGCTCACCAAATCACTCGGCGTCATCGGCCAGGTCGTCCCTGGCCTCTACGCTTTCGCCAGCTTCAGCGAGACGTTTCAGTTCTCCAACGACTATGACGTGTATCTCCAGTCCACCGGCCCCAGTGTGCCGATCATCGGCGAAAGCAAGCCGCTCGCCAGTGAGTCTGGCGACGGCTTCGACATCGGCTTAAAGAGCGCGCTTTTCGGGGAAAAGCTCTCCGGCACGATTTCGTATTTCGAAATCAATCGCGACGGCGTGGTGGTCGCCGACATCCAAAAGAACGTGTCCGATCCGCGCAACGGTCCCGGCATGCCGATCAGCGGCATTGTCCGCTTCAACCAAAACGGCGGTCTGCAGCTCAGCAAAGGCATCGACTCCGACCTCGTCTGGACGCCCACGGCCAACTTCCAAGTCCTCGCGAACTTCACCTACATCATCAAGGCGAAGGTCGTCTCCGACCCCAGCGTCAACACGGTCAACATCGGCATCAACGAGCCCAACGCGCGGAAATACGACAAGCTCTTCAAGCACCGTCTGGCGAAGTCCCCCGAGTTTTCGGCCAACGTCCTCGGCAAATACACGTTTCGCACCGGCAAGCTCAGCGGAGCCTATGTAGGCGCTGGCGTGCGCCACACCGGCGAATACGAGGTGTCCGACAACGAGGTCTATGGCATTCAGGTAAAGGCCGAAACCCTCTTCGACACCTTTGTTGGCTACAGCACCAAGATCGCAAAGATTCCCACCACGTTTCAGCTCAACGCCCGGAATCTGACCAACAAGTTCAACGACGTCACCCGCGACGATGGCCGCGTGGTGCAGGCCCGCGTCTCGATGCAGTTCTAATCCGTTCTTACCGGCCCGAACCGGAACTTGGTTTCGATTCATCACTACGCCCGAGGGAATTTTCCCTCGGGCGTTCTTCATTTGCCCACCAGCCCGCGCCGCCTTCGGAATAGCCGAACCGGGTCTGGCTTTGGGGCTTGGGGTCGATCGATGAACGCGTTCCGTTTTCCGTCACCCGCGCTCCTAGGCGCCCACGCCCCCGATTCGGATAACGCGCGCGTTCCCTGAATGAATCACCGCAACCAAAGCCGTTCCTTGGGGTAGAACCGGAAGGGGTTGAGTGTTACACGGACCGTGACTCGGCGATCAGTTCCTCGAGGCCACCAAGCCCGTAGCGGGCGCAGACGCTCCGCACCTCGTCTAATTCCAAATCGGGATTGCGGACCAGTAATTCGATGATGTCCGCTTTGGACTTGTGCCCGCCGGCATAGAGTTTGAGCGCGATCAGGTGGGGAATCGGCACAATTTTGAGCGGACTGTCTTCACGCACGACCAGCGTCGAGCGCCGCACAGCATCTTCGATCGCTGCCGGGAAACGGCCGGAAAAACTGACGATCTGCACCAAGCCAAAGCTGCCGCTGACGTCGATGACGCCTCGTTAGACCAATGTCCGTGGCGATCTGGCGCAGAGGCGGGGGTGGGAGACATGGGGCCGTTGCGCCACCGACAGCTCACTGGATTGCTCTCCAAATTCCGATGCGGTGTTCACAAGGCGTGGGGCGGCTCAGCGCTTCCGCACTCCGGCGTCGCGGTCAGTTTTGCGGCGGGACAATGGAGACGTTTCCGGGCCTAAATCCAGTGAGGCGTCGCAAGACCCCGGACATCAAAGGGTGCGTGTCCTCAAAGCGATTCGACTTTGCCCGCAGGCTTCCTCCAAGAGCGCCACGGCTTTTTCACGGCTGACGGTCGGAAAATCTTCCACGAATTCATCGAGCGTGTCGCCGCCTTCCAGATAATCGATGAGGGTGCGGGCGGGAACACGCGTGCCGGCAAAGCATGGCGTGCCGCTCATGATATCCGGATCAACGTGAACAAGCTTACCGGCGTCGAAGGCGCCCGCGTGATCGAGGGGATTTCGTGGTAGGGTGGGGGCCCGGGGTCGCAGGTTTCCGTGCACTCGGTTCCCGACCAAGGCGGCGCGAGCGCACGAATGCTCATTCGCTGGAGATGATCCTTGAATGGACTTGGTCCGACGGGGCAGGCTGCCAGCCGATTTGCAACGTGCGGCGTCGTGCTACGCTGAGGCGCCGTCCGCACCGAACCCCCGATTCCCCATGAACTCCTCGATCTCCGCGATCTCCCGCCGTGCCGCCTTGAAGACATTTGGCCTCGGTGCCGGTTTATCGGCGCTGGGTTTTGTTGATCGTGGCGCGCGGGCCGCCGAAGAGGCGACGGCCAAGGCCAATCGCGGCGCGAAGCCGATCACGATCACCAAAGTCCGCGCGATCACGTGCGCGCCGCAGGGCGGCATCCGGTTTGTCGTCGTGCGCGTCGACACGTCCGAGCCCGGGCTCTACGGGCTCGGCTGCGGCACGTTCAACCAGCGTCCGCTGACCGTGGTCACGGCGGTGAACGAGTATCTCGATCCCTTTGCACGCGGCCGAAACGTGGATGACATCGAGGACATCTGGCAGACCGCCTACACCAGCTCCTACTGGCGCAACGGCCCGGTGATGAACAACGCGCTCAGTGGCCTCGATATGGCGCTGTGGGACATCAAGGGCAAGCGGGCGGGCTTGCCGGTGTATCAGTTGATCGGCGGTCGCTCGCGGTTCGCGGTCGACACCTACACGCACTGCTCGGCGGGCGACTTGAAGGTGCTGGCCGAACTGGTGAAGGCGAAGCAGGCCGAGGGATTCCGGCACATCCGGATTCAATTTGGCGGCTACGGCTCCCAGCAGCTCAACACGAATCCGGATTTCCGCGGCGCGGGCTTCGGCCTCCCGCGCGACGCCCATATGGATTCGCTGCCCTATCTGAAAATGGTGCCGAAGATGTTCGCGCATATCCGAGAGAACTGCGGCGAGACCGTCGAGCTGTTGCACGACGTGCATGAGCGCATCCAGCCCAACGAGGCGATCAACCTGTGCAAGGAACTGGAACGCTACCGGCCCTTCTTCATCGAAGACGCGCTGGCGCCGGAGCAGAACGAGTGGTTCAAACAGCTGCGGGCGGCGACCACCGTGCCGCTTGCGATGGGCGAATTGTTCAACAGCCCGCA
>JANNEY010000373.1:0-6223 GCA_031379235.1 Opitutaceae bacterium
ACGCCTGAGCAGCGCATCGAGCGCCTCGAGACGGCTGTCGGCACGCTCACGGCCGAGCAGAAGAAGAAGATCACCGCCATCTACGCCAAGGCCGCCGAGGCGGCTCCCGAAGCGCGTGCCGATGCCATGATGGCCGCCCAAAAGGAAATCCGTGCCGTGCTCACGCCCGAACAGCAGAAGAAGTTCGACGAGATGCCCCAGGCGCGCGGCAAGAAGAAGGCCTGAGTAGGCTCGGGAAAGCTGCCTTAAGAATTGTCAGGGGTTGGTGTTAGTTGCCGCCGCGGATCGCAGCCCGCGGCGGCCTTTTTGTGTCCGGAGGATTCGCTTCGACTCGCGGGATGCGGCGCGCAGCGTCCGGTGATGCCGGAAAAAATGAGCGTCGTGATCGTGGGCGGGGGCGCCGCGGGTTTTTTCGCGGCCATCGCCTGCGCGGAAAAACTCGGGGCGCGCGGCGAGGTCACGCTTTATGAAGCCACCGCGCATCCGCTCGCGAAGGTGCGCGTGTCTGGCGGCGGGCGCTGCAACGTTACCCATGCCTGCTTCGAGCCGCGGGAACTCGTGAAAAAATATCCGCGGGGCGGCCGCGAACTGCTCGGGGCCTTTCATCGCTGGCAGCCGCGCGACATGATCGCGTGGCTGGCCGAGCGCGGCGTGGAAACGAAAACCGAGGCGGATGGCCGGATGTTTCCCGTCACGGACGATTCCGCCACGATCGTCGATTGCCTGATGGCGGCCGCCGCAAAGGCCGGCGTGCGGCTCGTGTCGAGCATGGGTGTGCGCAAAGCCGAGCGCACCAATCGTGAGGGGGAGCCGTCGAGCTTTTGGGTGACGCTCACCGATAGCTCCGGCGTGCGGGCGGATCGGCTGCTGCTGGCAACCGGCGGCAATCGTTCGTCCGCTGGCTTCATGATCGCGGAGGCGCTCGGCCACGCGATCGAGCCGCTGGTGCCTTCGCTGTTCACGTTTCACATCGACGACGCGCGCCTCGTCGGGCTCTCGGGTGTGGCGGTGGAAAACGCGGTGGTGAGCGTGCCGGGCACCAAGTTGAAGACCGACGGCCCGATGCTCGTCACGCATTGGGGCCTGAGCGGGCCGGCGATTTTGAAACTCTCCGCGTGGGGCGCGCGCGAGCTCGCCGCGCAAAACTACGAATTTCCGCTCACGATCAACTGGGCTCCGCCGCACACGCGCGAATCGCTGACGCGCGAGCTGGCCGCTGTGCGGGAGAAAAATCCCAAGAAGCAAATCGCCACGTGGAGCCCGCTCGCGATGCCGCAGCGGCTGTGGGAACGGCTCGTCTCAGCGGCGGGCATCGCGCCCGCGACGCCATGGGCGCAGGTCGGCAACGCTGCGCTTACCACGCTCGCCGCCCAACTTACCGCCGCCGAATTGCCGGTCGTCGGGAAAAGCACGTTTAAGGATGAGTTTGTGACTTGTGGCGGCGTGCGCCTGAGCGAGGTGGATTTCAAGACCATGGAGAGCCGCCTCTGTCCCGGCCTGCACTTCGCCGGTGAAGTGCTCGACATCGATGGCGTGACCGGTGGGTTCAACTTTCAGTCCGCGTGGACGACGGGATGGCTGGCGGGCGAGGGAATGGCGGGTTCATAAGCCACGACCTCCGTCGCCAACCGCTCCCGCCGATCGAGCCGGTAGAGCGGGGCGTCCTCGAAGAGACGGGCGGTCCGCAGGCGACCGAGGAATTCAAAACTCACCGCCGCCAGATCGTCCGCGCAGCACAGCGCGGCGAACTCCTGGCTCACGTAGACCTGCCCCGCCGCGGTGATCGGCCCGAGGCGCGCGGCGTGGTTCACATGCGCGCCGACGCAGGACTGGCGCCCCAACACCGGATCGTGAAACGCGAAGACCGGGCCGGCATGCAGCACGATGCGGATGCCGAGATCGGCCGGCAGGCCGTGTTCCGCCCACGCCGTGCGCGCGACGAGATCGCGCAGCGCCAGCGCGCAGTTGGCGGCATCGGGCAACCGGTCGAAAACCAGCGAAAGCGAGCGGCCCCAGCTCTCCGCCGCGAGCGGCGCGGTGGGCAGGGTGCCGACGGCCTTCGCCAAGGCGCCGCGAAATTCGCCGATGAACGCCGGCATCTGCCGGTCGGAGATTTTTTTGTAGTTCACTACCTCGGCAAACAGCATCGCCCGGATGTCGTGGCTGATGCCGTCCACCGGCGGTTGCGGTGGGCGTTCCGCCGGCAGCGCCGCAATCGCCGGAGTGGCCGCACCGAGCTCGGTTGTGATGATATGGGGCTTGAGCCCGCGGTGGGCCCACGCGGCGACGACACTCCCCGTGCCGCCGGGAGCGAGCGCGGGCGCACCGTCCCAGACCGCGAGCGCCTCCAGCCCGATGTCGAGCGCCTGGGCCTGCAGCACGGCGAGACCGGTGAGGATTCGATTCGCAAAAACATGCCGCGTCATGGCCGCGGGATCGGTTTCGGAAACGTCGAAATCCGACGGGCTCGCGACGAGGCAGGTGGTCGCCTGCCCGAGCACGTTGTGAAAACGCCGTTCCCACTCGGGCCCGGCGAAGCTCACGCTCTGGCGCTTAAACGTGTCGATCGGGCACGGCAGCACCAGATGGACGGCGGCGCCCAGCTCGAGCAGCAGTTCGCAGAAAATGATGTCGGCCCCGCACGCCGCGGACGCATAGCCAAAGCCCGGCCGGATTTTTTTCAGGTGCGCTCGCATCGCCTCCCGCACCGCCGCTTCTTGCTCCGGGCGGAACCGCGCCTTGGCCCGCCCCGGCTGATCGATCATGTGGCCGGAGAACATCACGACCGTCGGAAATTCGAAACAGCGGTCAATCCAGGCCGTGCCCTGCTCGCCGCCGCCGACCAGCGCGCGCACCCGTTGCCGGACCGTCGCCAGATCATACCAGTGGCGGCGCGGGTCGTTTTTCTGCTGCGCGTAGAACCCCACGATCTCGTGCGCCTGCTGGCGCATTGAGGCGAGGTCGCGCCAGCGGCCCGCAAACATTCCCGCCGCCTGCAGATAATATTTTCCGGCGTCCGTGGTCACGCCTTGGTGGGTGAGCGCCTCCGCCAGCGTGGCGATGAGCCAGCCGTCGGGCTTCACCATGGTGTGGCCCATTTCCGTGCGGCAGTCTTTCTCCACCTTCCGCGCGATGTCGCGCGCGCGATCCAGTTCGCCGAGCGCGGCGAGCGTGAAGGCGAGATTGATGCCCGGATAATACGCTTCCTTGAGCGCAAACGCGTCGCCGTAATATTTGCACGACTGCCGGAGTTGCACGAGGCCCGCCGCCGGATCGCCGGCGCGGCGCCACAACTCCTTGTGGACGCGGCCGAGCAGGCAGAGCGTCTCCGCGTCTTTCTCGGCGCCCGGTTCCTTGAGCACCTCGCCGAGCACTTCGCGGGCGGCGTCGAGCGCGCCGGTTTGCGCGAGGGCGAGGGCGAGCTGTTGCTGCAACATTCGGTCGCTCCCGAAGCGCGCGAGGCCGTCGCGCGCCACTTCGATCGCGGTCAGGAGCTGGCCGGTCGACACGGCCTGCTTCGCGGACTCGCCAAATTCGATCACGTCTTGGGCGATGGGAGGGGTGGAGCGCCCCGTGTCGTCGGAACTTTCGTAGGGAATCACTGCGGCGACCGTGAGGAAATTTTCGCGCGCCGCAACCTTGTGTTGCTCGTCCTGCGCATCCCGGGCTGGACGCGCCCGCTGCGCCGCGTTCTTGTGGCGGCGGATGATGTCCTACTGGCAACTGCTGCTGCTCGTCGTGCCCGTGTTCGCGGTCATTGGCGTCGGCGTGGCCGTGCGGCGGGTGCATTGGATCGAGGGTGAGGCGGAGACGAGTCTCATCCGGCTGGCGGTGAACGTGTGTTACCCGTGCCTCATCTTCGAGTCTGTCGCGGGCAACACCGCGCTGCGCGAGCCGGGCAACCTCTGGCTGCCGCCGCTCGTGGGCTTCGGCGTTACGTTTCTCGGCATCCGGGCCGGCCTGCTCGTCGCGAAACTGATCGGGCTGCAGGTCGGGACGGGGTTGCGCACGTTTGCGCTTTCCGTCGGCATCACCAACTACGGCTACCTCCCGCTCCCGATCATGGCGGGCATCTGGGGGCCGGAGAGTCGCGGCGTGCTGATGGTGCACAACGTCGGCGTCGAAATCGCATTGTGGACCGTGGGACTGCTCGTGCTGAGCGGCGAGTCGCTGCGCGAGGGGTGGCGGCGGATCGTGAGTCCGGTGGCCGTCACGCTCTTGCTCGCCGTGGCGTGCAATCTCTCCGGGCTCACGCCCCACCTGCCGAAAGTTTTGACCGACACCATTCACGCGCTGGGGGTCTGCGGCATTCCCCTCGGCCTCATTATGACGGGCGTAAGCCTCGCGAGCTTTGTGGATAAACCGCGCGAGCTCTTCGATCCCAAGGTGAGTATCACGGCGATGGCGCTGCGGCTCGGTGCGCTCCCGGTGGCGATGCTGCTCCTCGCGAAATTTCTCCCGTGCTCCGTGGAACTGAAACGCGTGATCGTGGTGCAAGCCGCGATGCCGACGGCAATGGTGCCCGTGATTCTCGCGCGGCTCTACGGCGGACACCCGCGCACCGCCGTGCAAATCGTGCTCGGCACGACGGTCGTAGGTATTTTCACGATCCCGCTCTGGATCTCGGCGGGGCTGGCGTGGGTGGGGGTGTGATCGGGCGCGAGCGGGGTGGAGAAAAAAACGCTTAACGTTATACTTTTAACGCTTAACGCCGAAGTGCGGATCACGAATGGCGCAGTCGGCTTGAGCGTTCGGCGTTGAATGTTCGGCGTTGAGCATTCGCTCGCAGCGCGTCTTCACTTTGCCGGTTCGTTCGCCCGTCCGCTCCGCGGCGATGCCGACGCGAGGAGGCTTTCCGCTTCCGCGATCAGCGTTTGAAAGCGCGGCTGCTGCCGAAAAGGATCGAGGATCGGGTGAACGCGCACGAGGGCCGCGTTGTAGAGCGGGAGATCGTTGGGTTTTCCTTTCAGCCGTTCGGCGAAGAAGTCGGCGACTTCGGCTTCGCGGCCCAGCGCCGCGTAGATGCCCCAGGTCGCACCATGCGCGCGCCCGGCCGGCAGACGCCGGAGCTGTTCGCAGAGGCGCAGCGCGTCTTCGGCCGCGGCGCGCTCGTCGAGCAACGCATGCACCATCGCCTTGTCGCCGTGATCGCCGCTGGCGTTCGGGTTGAGCACGAGGCGTTGTTCGAGGACACGGAGGGCCACGCGCCATTCCGCGACGGCGGCGTTGTGGCGGCCGGCGAATTGATGGACGAGTCCCGCGAGCAGGGCCTTCGGTGCCTTGACCACATTGGACTCGACGTAGTCCTGCGTCACGTAGCGTAGCGCGTCGCCCGCTTGGTCCGCTTCCCGCAGGTGATACCAGAAAAAAGCGGCGACGGCGGCGACGCGTTCGTCGGCCATCACGCGGGCGGGAATCCGTTGCAACGCCGCCTTGGCCGGCTCGATCTGGCCGCGGAATTGAAGCAGCAGGGTCGGCTTCATGATCTGGGCCAACCAGTAGTCCGACCGCAACGCCAGCGCCTGATCGATGGCCGCCTCGGCCTCGTCGATGCGATTCAGGTCCATGAGCCTGGTCGCACGGCTCATGTAGGCGATCGGGTCTCCGCCTGGGAGGGCGATGGCGCGGTCGTAGGTGGCGAGGGCTTCGTCGTGGCGACCCTTGGCGCCGAGCACACTGCCGAGCTGGCGGAGGATGAACTTGTCCGCGGGCTGGCGCTCCGTCAGCTCGCTCAGGAGGCGCAGCGTCTCGTCGTCGTTTCCGGGACTGCGACGGTAGTGTAGAGCGCGAGCGAGCTTCGCGCGGTCGGACTCGGGCGCGAGTTTCACCGCGCGATCCGCCGCGCGGCGCAGCAGATCGTCCCGCGCGTCGTTCCGATCGAAGCCGAAGGCATATTGCCCGTAAGAAAGGATCGCGAGCGAGGCCCAGGCGTCGGTGTTGAGCGGCTCGAGTTCGGTGGCCTCTTTCAGGAGGCGTTCGGCCAGCTTGAAGTCGTCGGCGGAGGCGAAGTCCCACGGCTCATAGAGCGCCCGCGCCTGCGCGACGCGTTTTTGCGCCTCGCTGAGGGGCAGGGTTGCGGCCGGCTTCTCGGCGCCCGCATTCTGCGCCGAGAGTGGCGCTGGTTCGGCCGGACGCTTCAGCCAAAAATATCCGCCGGCGATAAGAGCGATGGCGGCGCCGGCGGCGATCCATGCCGGCGCCGGGACGCGCCGGCCCACCTTCG
>JANNEY010000413.1:0-8976 GCA_031379235.1 Opitutaceae bacterium
ACAAACTTGCGAGCGATCTTGAATTCAACTGCAACGGTCCGGTTTAAAAAATTGTCGCGAGGCGGTGGCGCGGGCTTAGGGTGGTTCGTATGAAGTGGCTGGCGATCGCAGTCGTGGTGGCAGTGCTCTTGGTGCTGGGGATGGCGCGGAAAGAAAACTCCGGGAAGCCGGAGGTGCCGCCGCCGCCGGCAGGTGCGGCGGTGGCGGACAAAACAAAGCCGGTGGAAACAAAGCCGATGGCAGATCCGACCACCAAGCTCGTGATCGCGGCGGGGCGGCCGATGACACTGACGCCGGCAGAAAAAGCGGCGCGCGTAGAGAAAATCTGCAGCGACTACAATGCGATCCGAAAAGGTGTGGCGGACGAGCTGGCGGCGGTGGCCGCGGCGAGCGCGTCCGGCCCCGGGCCGTTTGGCGAGACCAACGTGTTTCTACGCCGGCTGGCGTTGCTGGAGCGGGAGCAGCGCACGGACCTCGCGCAGGTGCTCGATGCGCAGGAGCTGGAGGATTTCGAGCTGCGCGAATCGTCGACGGGGCAACTTGTGGCAATGCGGCTTGGTGCGACCGTGGCGACGGAGGCGCAGCGCCGCGCGGTGTTTCGACTCAGACGGGAATTCGACGAACGGTTTGGTTTCGAGTTCGATCTTTCCCGGAATGCACTCGTGGAACGGGACCGGGTGCGCAAGGAAATGGACGCGCGCATCCGGGTCGTGTTGGGCGAGGATTTGTTTGCGGTGTGGACGGCCGGTGACCTGCGCTAGCGCGAAGCGCCGGAGCGGCCGGGTGGAGCCCGGCGTGGGTGGCGCAGCACGCTGTGGTTGATCACGCGGCGCGGGTCGGCGGTGACGGGAGGCAAGACGGGCAGATGGTCGACGATCGCTTCGTTGAGCCAGTGGCGAGCGAGCGCGCGAAATTCATCCCATCGCTCCGCGATGAAATGATCGCGGCCGGTCATCGGCGCCCCGTCGCCCACGAGCGGACCGGCGGCCGCGATTTGACGCAGGAGGCTGCGCCATTCGGTGACGACCACATCGCGACTTTCGCGCAGCGCGGTTAGCGCGAGGGCCTGCCACCGGTCGGGGAGCAGAAGTTTTTACAGGCCGGCAAGCGCGTCGGAGAGCACGAGGGCAGGTTTGTGCCGCGAAGCGGTCGGGTCAAACGCGCGAAAGCCCGGTTTGGCGGACCAAACCGGGCTTTCTTAGCTGCGCTTTTGGGGGAAGCGGAAAACCAGAGTGACCTAATTAATACATCACCTACCTAATCAAGAGAACGATACTCAGACGGCGAACCGGCGCTTGGCGAAGGCCAGACCAGCGAGAGCGAGACCGAGGAGGGCGACGGTCGAGCCGGCGTCAGGCGTGCCGGGGACGTTGCTATTCGTCGTGAATGTAATGACGTTGATCTTGAATTGATCCGGGGAGCCGACGGCAGAGGTTCCGGCTACCCACTGCCAAGTTTGATAGTTAAAATAACCATTTGTGCCCGCTGTATAACCTAGCTTATCAGCCGACACGAGAAGGTAGGTGCCGCTACCGCTGATACCGTATGAGGCCGCGCTGCTACCACCGTTGACAGCGGTGCCACCGGTGCCGGTGCCGAAGAGCGAAGCAGCTGTGGAGCCCGCGCCGCCAACCCAGTAGCGGAAATCGCTGTCGGTGTCGACGTAACCAAGGGACAGATTCGTAAACGTGACCTGCTGGCTGAATGAGAAGAGCACCATGTCGACGCCGTTTACGTTGTCCACGGTGTGGGCCGGGGAGCCGGTGTCGGAGGGGCTGTTATTACTATTGTTGACGCCCAATCCGCCGCCGTATTGGCCGACAGCGCGGGTCGAGACAGTGTTGTTGTAGTAGGCGAAGGCGGTCGCTGAAACGGTGACCGCGCCCGCACCAGATGAGCTGGAAGGAGCAACAGAATTGCCGATGGTGCCGTCGCTATTGCCGGAGAACGTGAATGACGCGGCGCTTGCCGAGACGCTAACGCCGAGGGCGAGAGCAGCGGAGGTGATGATGGATTTGATTTTCATGCTAGGTAAGATTGAATGGAACATACCTATTACCACGACACGTGCCATCGATTTGAATATTACGTAAACAGATATATAGTAATAACTAAAAAATTTATAGAAAATCTAACTAGGGTCTAATACTTAGGTAAATGTAAGTATTTCCGACGTTTGTTGGCGATTACTACTACGCAAACGCAAGCGTTTGACCGAGGTAAACTGCAGCGAAAGGATCTGGCTCTCATATCGCAAAATGATGTTCTTAAGATATTTAATTGCATCTTATTTCTTCGGTTGCGCGGTCGAGAAGGAGGCGCGTCGACAGGAAACTCAGACTGTAAAGAAATCGGACACCGATTTTATGCTAATCGCCTACGCAGTGGCTGCTTGTTATGAAAGAGTGATTAACGATTAGATAGAGAGGCGAAATATCCCCCGAAAACGAGGAAGCCCGGTTTGGCGAACCAAACCGGGCTTCTCGACTGCTCCCTCACGGCGAGGGTAGAACATTAATGGCCGTAGCTGATGTCATCACACATCAGTCGGTCGCGAATGTCTTTAGGATTGAAACCGGCGCTTGGCGGCGGCGAGACCCGCGAGAGCGAGACCGAAGATGGCGAGAGTCGAACCGGCGTCGGGCGTGCCAGGGATGTTGCTGTTGGTGGTGAAGGTGAGACCGGAGAGTTTGAAGGAGTCATTCCAATCTCCCGGCTTCGCCGAGACCAAGAGATAGTTGCCGCCGCCGCTGATGCCGTAGGAAGCCGGGTTGCTTCCGCCGTTGACCACTGTGCCACTGGAACCGAATAGCGTCGCGACGTTGTTGGTATTTCCGACCCAGTATTTGAAGTCACTATCGCCAGACACGTAGCCGATGGAGAGGTTGGTCAGCGTGACCGGTCCGGAGAAAGCGAAGAGCAACATGTCGATGTTGCCACTGTTGTCGACGGTGTGAGCATCACCGGAGCTGTTCTTAACGCCGAGGCCGCCGCTGTATTGGCCGACCGACACTTGGGAGAACGTGCTCTGATTGCTGGTGGTCCAGGCCGTGACGCTGACCGTCGTGCCGACGGGGGTCGACGAGAAATTCATGGTGTTGGTGCCGACGCCGTCGCCGGCCCCACCTCCGAAGCTGAAGGTCGCAGCGCTGGCGGAGCTGATAAGACCGAGAGCGAGAACTGCGGTCGTGAGGATGGATTTGGTTTTCATGGTAAAATTTTTGTCAGTTTCGATTCCCTCTTTACCATGAATTGTGCCGCAGCTTGGCGGGCATTTTAAAACGATACTGAACAATAGTTAGCAAATCGTGGCACCACTACTAATAGTAGTAATACGCAAATAAATTGTAATAAAACCCGACGCGCAGAACGCCCCGGTAGATGCTTTTGCACCTATTGGCACTCATCTCACCGCGTGGCACGAGTAGATGTGATCCTTAAATAACAAAACTCCAGTGTATTACGTTCACCTAGGAGTGAGGTGTTTAAGCACAATTCCGGCTGTAAGAATTTCCGGCAGTATCACAGGCTCGTTTTGGCCTGGAAGCCATAAGACGTTGAACGGCACAGCTGAACGATTGTAAGCAGCCAGCTCGGCGGTGATTTTCGGATCTCGGTTGGTCCAGTCGGCCCGGAGAGTTGCAACCTTCTTGTCCGCAAATGCCTTGAGGACCTCCGACGATCCAAAGACCAACTTCTTGTTGGTCTGGCAGGTGGCGCACCACCTTGCCGTGAAATCGACATAGATAATCCGGCCCTCGGCGCGGAGCTTCGCGACGGATTCGGGACTCCACGGCTCCCAAACCACGGCTGGCGTGGTGGTTCCGGCGGCACCCGGCGTCTCTGTGCCGCGTGGCCAACCCAGCCAGAGACCAAGCGCGCCGACCACGACCATGCTGGCGACGCCAAATCGGGCACTCCGCGCCGATGCCCCCGGCTGCCTCCAGTGCCCATACATCCAGACGGCGAGCGCAACGAGCACGAAGCTGAAGAGCACCCCTTGGAAACCCTCCTCGGACGTCTGAGCGGCGAGCACCCAGATCAAGTAGCCCACGGTCCCGTAAAGTGGAAAGGCCATGAACTGCTTAAACGTCTCCATCCAGCTGCCAGGTCTGGGCAGGACTTTGACGGCTTGGGGGAAAATCGAGAGCAGGAGGTAGGGCGTTGATAGGCCCACCGCGATGGCCGTGAAGATGGTAAACGACTCTATCGTCGAGACCGCGAGCGCTGCCCCCAACGCCGGAGCCAAAAACGGCGCGCTGCACGGCGTTGCCACCGCCGTGGCGAGCACCCCCGTGAGAAACGACTCCATGTAGTTTGATTTTTGTTTCTGCATGAAGGGCGCGTTCGACACCAAGGCTGGTGCGCCAAGCCCAAACTCGAAGACCCCGCTCATGTTCATCCCGAAAACCAGCATCACTACCGCGAGCGCGTAGACAAATGCAGCCGATTGCAGCTGAAAGCCCCAACCCAGTTGGTCGCCGCCCGCGCGGAGCACCGCGAGCACGCCGGCCAGCACCCAAAACGAGATCAGCACGCCACCCGTGAAATAAAGGCCATGCGCGACGACTTTGCTGCGCTTGTGCCCAGCCTGGTTGACGAAGCCCAAAATCTTGATCCCGATCACGGGGAAAACGCACGGCATCAGGTTCAAGATCAGGCCTCCGACGAAAGCCAGCAGGAGCGTGCCCATCAGGCTGCCGGTCGGAGCTGGAATTGCGTCGCTTCGCCCTGCTTCGGTCGCACCCGCCGGTGCCGCTGCGAGATCGGCGGCCACGAGCAATCCCCGCCGTGGGTTGCCCTGTGACCAGCCCGTTTCAGAGATGAGCACTCCGGCGAGTTTCGCTGGCCCCGGTGCGGCGTCGGCGGCCAGCGGAATGGTGAGAGTGAAGCCGCCTTTGCCGTCGGCCTTTGCGACCTGCGGCTGATCGTAGGCGACGAGGCCGTCATCGGAAAAAAAATGCAGCCGTTGGGGCTCCGGGGCTCCGGGCTGCACCGCCGCAATGGCGAGCACCAGGGTTTTCGCGCCGCGCGAGGCGGTGACCGTCCAGCCGCTTTCGATGCGCGGGAGGGCCGCGAGAGTCGCGCGGATCTTCGCGTTCCAGGTGGCATCAGGCTTCGGCGCGGCGTTGAGCACGGGGATTTGCAGCGAGACGCTCGCGTTGCCCGGCACGCAGACATCCGCACACATCAGCCAGTCCGCGTCGGCGTTCAGCACTAACGTCTCTCCGGTCTTGAGATCAGCGGGCGGGGTGAGAGTGACCGGCAGGAGTAGTTCACCCTCGTAGCCGTTGCCGACGATGTTGCCTTTGCTGTCTTTTAAAACCTGCGGTGCCGGCCATTGAATCTCACCGGCTTTCCACCCGGGCGGCAGTTTCCAATCGATTGAGGTCGGCAAGCCCGTGCCGGGATTCTTCCAATAGGTGTGCCAGTGCGGTTCGTGGCTTAGATGCAATGCGACCGTGATCGGTGTGCCGGGCTGCACCGAGGCATCGGCGGCGACGAGCGCGGCCTTCACATACGTGGGCTTGGCCAGTGCGCCGATCACGTGCGTGCGGCCCAGGAGCCCGATTAGACAAAACGAAACGAGAAGTGGCAGGCGGCGGAGGATCATGACGGTGGCTGGAAAGTGCTGGCTTTGGGAAGAGGCGCAAACGCGGCGCCTTGTTCCCGATGCGAGGCGGATACGACTATGAATTGGGCTCCACCACCCCGGGGCGAAACAAAAAACGGTAACGCGCGCGTTACTCCGCCGTGTGGCGCTGGCCCGAGTCGACCGCGCGGTGCGGCCCGCGTGTTCTCGCCTTTCCACCTCCATTGACTTTCCGCCCGAACTTCTGGCGTCATCGCGCTCCACCGCCCCGTGTCCCGTCGCTCCTTTTTCCCCGGCCTCGGTTTTCTTCTCACCGTCTTCGTGTTGAGTGGTTGCACGTCGGCGACGAAGCCCGAACCGCCGCGCTCCGTCCCGCCGGCACTCCCGGGGCCTGCGATCGTCCAGGCACGCGACGCTTACGTCCTTCTCTCCGGTGGTGGCACGCCGCTTTCGAACCACTACTCGCAATATCTCCAGGCCCGGGCGCTCGCCGATTTTTTCGGCCGTGAACTTCCGCCCGAGCGGACCTGGATTTTCTTCGGCATCGGCAACCGCGCCGATGCGCCTCCGCTCCTCGCCGATGTGCATCGCGAAACGAAAAGCGACGGCCGCCTCGTGCAATCGTGGGAGCCCGGCGCTTTGCCGCGCAATCGCGCGGCCACGAAGGAAAATTTCCTGCGCGCCCTCCGTGATGAGATTCTCCCCACGGTGCGCGGCGGCGGCACGCTTTACCTCTTCGTCGGCGATCACGGTGAGCTCGCGGGCAAGGGCGACGCCCGCGAGAGCGCGATTACGCTTTGGCAGCTTCGGCGCGGGCGTCGTGGCAGTTGGTCCACCGACGCCGCCGAAATTCTCGGCGTCGCCGAACTCCGCCGTGTGCTCGCCGCGGGCCTCGGCGCGGGCCGCGTTGTGTTTGCGATGACGCAGTGTCACTCCGGCGGTTTTCACGAGCTCGGGGTGGCCCGCGAGATGACGCCGCCCCGTGTGTGGTTCACGGCCGTGCCGGCGTGGGCCGCCGGCCGGCCGGCCAATGTCTCGCTCCGCATCGCGGGTTTCACCGCGACGGATCAGGCCTCCGTCGCCGCCGGCTGCGATCCTGATCCGGATCCGGAGCGCTGGCTGGGCTATGAACGATTCCTGCCCGAAGCGTTGCTCGGTCGCGATCTGATGACCGGCGAAACCAAAGGCCGTAGCTCTCCCTCGTTTGCCGCCGCGCACGAAGCCGCGACGCTCGTCGATCGCACGATCGACAAGCCGCGTGCGACCTCCGAGCACTACCTCGAAGCGTGGGCGAAATTAATCGAGACGCGGCTCGCCGGCACGCTGGTCGTCACGCCCGCGGTGCAGACGGCGGTCGCGAATTTTCAACAGGCCGTCGACACCGGAAAAATCTCCGCCACCGATCCCGCGCTGCGCGAACGCGCCGCCCAGCTCGCACGCTTCACGCGCCAACTTGCCGACGATTTGCCCGCGGAAAAAAATCTTCTGCTCGCCGGCACGCGCACTCAGCTCGACACCGCGAGCCGCGGTCGGGGCGAACGCACCGGTGGTGGCGCACCCGGCCGCGGCGGCCGCCGCGGGGCGCTGGTCGAGCTCAGGCGCACGTGGACCGAGACGCTGCGGCCCGCTTGGAAAGCTGCCGTCGCCAGCGGGCAAACCGCGGGCGTGCTTCCGGCTGCCGCCCTGGAGCTCGAACGCGCGCTCCTGAAACTTGAGGACGACGGCCGCGATTTCTTTTGCCGCGCGGCTCTGATGAGACGCCGCTCGCGAACGAAATCTACTGGAAGTCCGGTTACGCCGAGCCGGCAAAACTCGATCGCCCCAAGGCCGAGGCGATCGCTCGCTGGGGGGCGGGCCGCCGGGCCGGCATCGTCGCGTGGGCGAAGACCTCCCCCGCTGCCGCCGTGCGGGCCGCCGCCGAAAAAATCGGTCCCGGTCCCGCGCTTGCCGATGAGCCGCCGCGCCCCCTGAGCCGCAAAACCGCCGCCGAGCGCACGCTCTACTACCGCCGCGTCCTCGCCGCGTGGGCCTTTCTCCTCGAAGTCGATCACCGTGAAGCCCTCGGCGAACTCCATGCGCTCATCGAGCTGGAGCGGACTCCGCTGCGCGTTTCGGCGACCGCGAGCACACTTGCGCGGTGATGGTGCGCGCCCACGCTTCGTTCCGATGAACACCCGCAGCTTCGGCCGGACCGGCCGCACCGTCAGCGAAATCGGACTCGGCACCTGGCAGCTCGGCGCGGGGTGGGGCGAGGTGACCGAGGCCGTCGCGCTCGCCACGTTGCGCGCGGCTTGGGACGCGGGCACGACGCTCTTCGACACCGCTGACGTCTATGGCATGGGTCGGAGCGAGACGCTCATCGGAAAATTTCTGCGCGAAACCCCCGCCGCCCGGGGAAAAATCTATGTCGCGACCAAGCTCGGCCGCTTCTCGCCGCCGGGCTGGCCGGAGAATTTTTCCCGCGCCGGCATCCGCCAGCACACCGAAGCCTCGCTGCAGCGTCTCGGCGTCGACGCGCTCGATCTCACGCAGTTTCACTGCATCCCGTTCGAGGTGTTGCAGCGCGGGGAAGTCTTCGAGCACGTGCGCGAGCTGAAGCGCGAAGGGAAAATCCGCGACTTCGGCGTGAGCGTCGAGTCGATGGCGGAGGCGGATTTTTGCGTGCGGCAGGACGGCGTCGCGGCGCTCCAGATTATCTTCAATATCTTCCGCCAGAAACCGATTCACACGCTCTTCGCCGAGGCGAAGCGGCGTAACGTCGCGCTCCTCGTCCGCCTCCCGCTCGCCAGCGGCCTGCTCGGTGGCAAGATGACGCCGGCCACGCAATTCCCCGCCAACGACCACCGCAATTTCAACCGCGACGGCCAGCAGTTCAACGTCGGCGAGACTGTTGCCGGCCTGCCGTTTGCGAAAGGCGTCGCGCTGGCCGATGCGCTGAAGCCACTGGTGCCCGCGGGCCTGACGCTCGCCGAAGTGGCGCTGCGCTGGTGCCTCGATTTTGAGGCTGTGAGCGTGCTGATCCCAGGCGCGAAAAATCCGGAGCAGGCCCGCGCCAACGCTCGGGCCTCCACGCTCGCGCCGCTTGGCGCCGCCCTGCACGCGCAGCTCGAAAATTTCTACACGCGCGACGTCGCGCTGCATATCCGCGGGCCGTATTGAAAGCCCATCCGAATATCCGCTGCGCCAGGTAGGGCGAACCGTCCCGGTGAGCCGTAGGGCGCAGGCGGCTCGGCGGGACGCCTCGCCCTACCCACGGTGGCTTACCTGAGCGGTGGGGTCTTCGGATCGGCTCTAAGAGGGCTTCGGAAAAGGCCTGGAGCGCGCTTGAGCGCATGGCGTAGCGGCGGGCGTCCCTGCCCGCCGAGAATTGAGCGGACGTCCTG
>JANNEY010000428.1:0-2461 GCA_031379235.1 Opitutaceae bacterium
ACCACCGCATTGCCCATCGGCGGGGCTCGGCGAAAACGTTCACCGCCGCGCAGGCGCAGGAATTGATGCGATTCGTCGAAGACTATCAGGACGGGCGGCTCGTGCCGTTCTTCGCGCTTTGCCTGTTCGCCGGCATCCGCCCGTGTCTCCGCACCGGCGAAATCCTCAAGCTCAAGCCGGAGCATGTGCGGCTCGACACCGGCGCGATCCACATCGAGCCGGAGGTCTCCAAGGTCAAAATGAAGCGCATCGTAACGATCCAGCCGAACCTCGCCGCGTGGCTCCGCGCCTACCCGCTCGAATCCTATCCGATCATCATTCCGAACCTGCAAAAATACCGCGCAAAAATCGCGCAGCGATTTGGCCTCAGTCACGACATTTTGCGGCACACGTTTATTTCGATGTTCGTCGGGAAATTTCGCTCGATGGGCGAAGCGGCACTGCAAGCGGGCGATTCCGAAAGCATCATCCGCAAGCATTACCTCGATCTGAAGAGCCCCGCCGAAGCGGAGGCGTTTTTCAGCATTCTGCCGCAACGCGCCGCGAAAGCGGCAACCAGTGAAGTCGCATTCTCCGTCGTGCCCCCGGTCCCGGTGCTGCGTTTCGCGATTTGACCACGCGGGTTGACGCGCACCGAACGTTGCATGAACCCTCCACTCGATTCATCCCCGCCGGTCTAAGACCGGCTCACCAACATTATCGGCCTGCGCGCCTGCGGCATCTTTCCGTCCGGGAAAGAGCCTTCGGTGCGCACGCTGCGCGAATGGACCAAGCTCCGCCGCATCCCGCATCACCGCGTCGGGCATTTCGTCTACTACGACCCTAGCGAGGTCGCGGTGCATATTCGCACGAAACTGAAAGTGCCCGCGCGGGGCTGAGACTAAATCACCTCTGCGATCACAACAACGCCGCTCCGGTTTCACCCCCGGAGCGGCGCTTGCTTTTGAGTAAAACGACACGCGTGTCGTTTTACTCCTCCGCACGAAATAGGCCCACACGCCGGCCCCGCGCCCGGGGCCTATTTCCAGAAAATCGAGTGTTTCATGCAATCTCCCGCCGCTTGCGCTATGCGTGCACGCACGACCGCAACAACTCAGGTGCCCTCGCAAACCGGGGGCTGGGGTCGTCTTCGACCCCAGTAAGGCGCGGCGGCGTTCGGGGCCGCACGCGCCGTGGCCAAGCATCGGAAGCCGATGCGCGAAGCTCCGGCGCCACCCACCAAGGCACACCCATCCTACTCAAAGCCCCATTCCCTGCTCTGGCCGCTCCAGCAAAATCGCTCGCATCGCTTGCCGGACGGCCTGCACCTACAGCGCCAAAACACATTCATCCTGGTATAGGCCTACCACCGAAACGCATTTTGGCGGGGCGATCGTGAAGTCAAAAAAGATACGCCGACTAGCCTTCATGCCGTCTCCTTCATGTCGGACGGAATTCATCCGCTGGCCAAATCGCAGGCCCGTTTCCGGATGCTTTCCTTCGCACCGAGCGAGGAAGGCTTCCCACCAACCGGCCCTTTCACGCCCAGCTTTTCGGCACCCAATCCGAGCCATTTCCCTTCGATTTTCTGTCCTTCGAAATTGTAGTCGCCAGCACCCAAATGCTCGCGGAAATACTGCTGTGCATTTCTCAGGTTAGACTGAATTTCCGTTTGAATCATCGCCGAATCTCCCGACTCGACGGCGAACACTTGTGAAACGAAGTCTCGTTTCTTTTTGATGAGACACCCTACCCCTTGCGGCGAACCGCAACGGAAGGGCGCTCGCAAGTGCGACACGCCGTCTTCCCGCGAAGGCGCCCGCGATCGGTGCGCGAGGGACGCAATCCGCTCATCAGATGGTTTGGCGTCACGAGCTGTGAACGCGCGTTGTCCCCATTTTCGATCACTTGAATCGGTCCGAGTGCCGGAGCGCTGATCGCCCGCGCCCCGCACCGAGGCTCGGGCCGGGCGGCGCAAGGGCTGTCGGAGCCAGAGCGGGCCGCCGAGTCGAACGCGGAGGCAGCCGGCGGCCCGCAGCGACGAACGCGCCCGAGTGTCGGTGCGCGTGGCCGGTGGCACCGCAACCGCCCGAGGGCGCGCCGAAACCGCGCAGCGCGGCACGCCTTCGGGCAGCGTCGGCAATGGCTCGGTCGCATCCGCGTCGCGGCTATTGCGGTGCGCTGACGGCGCACGGTTGATAACCCCTACGTGGGTGTCGGCCCGCGTGACTTACGCCCGGTCAAACCTTGCGGATTTTCGCAAGGAGTAACGCGTCCGCCATCAAAAAGAACGTGGCTACGTTCGTAAGTGAAAGCCGCTCCATCGGCCATTTTCCCATCAAAACCAATGCTCACTCCCAAAGCACAATTGAGGCTGAGAAACGCGAAGGATTACTTCCGCGAGCATCTCGGCGCCGGCGAATACGACGCGGCCGGAAAGCAGGTTGCCGGTGAATGGTTCGGCCTGGGCGCCGAGAAGCTC
>JANNEY010000470.1:0-2189 GCA_031379235.1 Opitutaceae bacterium
GGCCCACGAGCCGTCGACCATCGGGCCCGCTGGCAAACTGGCCCCGTTCTCCGAACTCGCCTTTCATTTTTTCCGCGAGTTCATGCAACGCGCGTCGACCGCGACCCCCAGCGAGAAAGTCGTGCTCGCCGTGCCCGGCGCCTACCTCAAGGACCCTGCTACGGAAGAAGAAAAAATCGGCCTGCTCCTCGGCATGGCCGGCGAACTCAAACTGCCCCTCGCCGGCATCGTCGATATGGCGTGCGCCGCACTCTGCGATCCACGCGGCAGCGGCTTCAATCCCGCGCTGCCCGTCGTAGTAGTGGACCTCCATCTCGAGGGCGCCGACATCACCTTGGTTGGCACCGAGGAACACCTGGAGCGAAAGGATTTCATCCACCTGCCGCACTCAGGCTATGCGCAGCTCCTCAAGCATCTGACGGCCACGATGGGCAACCGCTTCCTGCGGCACACCGCCTTCGACATCCTGGAGGACGGCCGGATCGAGCAAACATTTTTCCGTCAGACCAAGGACTTCCTCCTCAACACCGCACCCGAGCATCGGTTTCAAATCAACACCGCGACACGCACCTACGAGATGCTCGCGAAACGCGAACAACTCGCAACCGATGCGGCGGCCTTTGTCGGCACGCTGGTGCAAGGCATCCAGGCCTTCGTCCACAATTCTCCGCACGGAGCCGAGCCATGCACGCTCGCCCTCACCGATCGCACGGCGCGATTGCCGGGATTGGAATCCAAATTGCGCGCCGCTGGCTTCCACCGCATTCTTCGCCTCGCCGCCGGTGCCGCGGCTGCTGGCGCCGCCCGGATCGGAGAAAGCCGGCTCAAGCCGCCGGCGGATTTGGGCGACGTCCCCGTCGAGACCGCCGTGCCGATCGCCCTCGCCCGGCGCTCGACCGCCGCTGCCTGGGAGGCACGCCTACAAAAATTTCGCCAGCAAGGTGGAGCACGTCCCGCTCCGACGCATTTGATTCTCGACGGGGTGGGCACTGCTCTGGGCACCAGCCCACGTTTCACGATTGGTGTCGCCGGGCTCGGCGTCGATCTCGCCCTACCCGATTCGTTTTCCTCGGCGGATGACTGCACCGTGCCACTCGTGCGTGACGGGGGCCGGCTGTGGTTCACCGAGGCTTCGCCGCGCTCAGGCAGCGGCACCGCCGCAGCGTTTGCACGCACGGCAATCGACACGGGCGATCACCTGACGATTCGCTGCGGCACCACTGCGGTGGATTTCTTGTTTGCCCATTGCGGGGCCAGCAACGGCTCCCGCGCTCACGACTAACCGCGCGCCCCGCTCACCATGTCGCTCGCCAACAAGCGCCGCGAGACCGAGGTCTTCAGCCTCGCCTTCCTCGACTGCATTTGCTGCGGCTTCGGTGCGGTGATTCTCGTTTTCATTCTCACCGTTTCACAAAAAAAGGATGTCGATAAAGCCGTGGTCGATGAAGCGCGCGATAAACTGGACAAAGCCCAGCATCAGACGGCGCTGACCAAGGAAGAACTTGAACGTCTCGCCCGGGTTTTGGCCGCCGCCCAAATCGAGCTGCAGGACATCAATGCCCAAAACACACAGGATCAGCTGAAACTCTCCGCCCGCAAACGCGAGTTACTGCTCATGCTGCAGAAAACCGGCTCGCTCAAAGACGCCCTGCATTCGCTGCTCGGCGAGAAGAAGGCCATACCGACGACCGATGTCGCGCCGCCCGTGCCTATCCCCAACGTGGATCGCCGGCAGTATCTCACCGGCGTGAAGCTGAACGGCGATTTCGTCGTGTTTCTCGTCCGCACCTCCGGCTCAATGCTCGACGAAACGATCGATGCCGCCGTGGCCCGTCTTGACGACACCGACGAGAAAAAACGCGAGGCCCCCAAATGGGTGCGGGTCATCCAATCGCTGGAGTGGATGCTCGCCTCGCTCTCGCCCGAAACTCATTTCCAAATCCTGCTCTTCGGCGAGGAGACGACGCCGATCATTGCCACCCGGGGCGAGGAATGGTTCAGCACCAAGGATCGCAAGATCATGAGCGAGGTAATCACCAAATTGCACGCGCTCGTGCCGAAAGGCGGCGCCAATCTTGAACGCGCCTTCACCGCCGTCCGTTTTCTGCCGCGCCTGCCCGACAGCATCGTCCTGCTGACCGATGGCCTGCCCACGAAGAGCGATTCGTTGCCGATGGACGGTGAAGTCG
>JANNEY010000504.1:0-10705 GCA_031379235.1 Opitutaceae bacterium
GCCGCCGCGCACGTTGCTCGCGTTTTCGTTTTCAACGTTCAACCCGTAATAACCATGGCCTTCACCCTTCCTCCCCTGCCCTACGCTCCCACCGCGCTCGAGCCGCACATCGACGCCAAGACGATGGAGATTCACCACGGCAAGCACCACAACGCTTACATCACCAACGCGAATAATCTCCTCAAGGATCACCCGGCGCTCGCCGCCCTCGAGGTCAACGCGCTCATCGCGGACCTCTCGAAAGTTCCGGACGCGATTCGCGCCGGGGTGCGCAACAATGCCGGCGGGCACAGCAATCACTCGTTTTTCTGGACCGTCATGGGGCCGCACGACAAAGACGCGCCCGGCGGCGCCCTCGCTGATGCGATCACCGCGCAGCTCGGCGGGCTCGCGAAATTCAAGGAAGACTTCGCCAAGGCTGGCGCGACGCGCTTCGGCTCCGGCTGGGCGTGGCTCATCGTGGGTGCGGACAAGAAGCTCTCCGTGGGTTCGACCGCGAATCAGGACAGCCCGCTCATGGGCAAGGCCGTCGCCGGCATCGAAGGCAAACCGATCCTCGGCCTCGATGTCTGGGAGCACGCCTACTATCTGAACTACCAAAACCGCCGCCCGGACTACATCACAGCGTTCTGGAACGTCGTGAACTGGAAGGCCGTCGAGGCGAACTACGCCGCCGCGGTAAAGTAGGTCGGAGCGCACATCAGCGCATCCCTCTTAAAAATCAAAGGCCGGTCTCCGACCGGCCTTTTTTGTGCAACTGCCACGCGCTTCGACGCCGCGCGGCTCAGGGCGTCCACACGCTGGCCTTCTCGGAGGCCGAGCTCACCTTGCCCAGGGCGAAACTGCTGCCGGTCTCCGTGTCGAGCACGCACAGGACACTCGTGGTCTTGTCCCGTGCGGTGTAGACGACATGGCGGCCGTCGGCCAGCCAACTGGGCTCCACGCCGTCGAAGGAAGCCTTGGAAACGACCTTACCCGCACCCGTCGCGACATCGATGACTGCGATTTGAAAGCGGCCGTTCACGCGGACCGTGCAGACAATTTTATTGGGGTTGGCGCGGCTCCAATCGGCTTCGGCGGCATAATTAAAGGAAGAGCTCAACCGGCGAGGGGCGCCACCGGCGGCGGACATCACATAGAGCTGCGGACCGGGCTCCATTTCGAACACGAGCTGGGAGCCGTCGGGCGACCAGCAGGGCGAGGATTTGCCGGTGTCGGAGCGAGTCTTGCGGACCGGCGTGCCGCCCTGCGCGCTCCGCACGTAGATTTCCGGCGTGCCTTCCACGGTGAGGACCATCGCGACCTGCTGGCCATTGGGGCTGAAACGCGCGCCCATGTTGGTGCCGCGGAAATTGGCGAAGATATCCTTCCGCCCGGTGTTGGGATCGAGGAAGTAGATGTCGGGCGCGTTGTTCTTATAATAGCTCGTGAAGAGAATACGGGAACCGTCGGGCGCCCAACGCGGCGAAAGCACAAAGGCGTTGTCCTGCGTGAGCCGCCGGGCCTCGCCGAGGAAAAGATCGGTGGCGTAAACGTCGCCGCGATTGCCGGCGCTCTTCGAAATGAACGCGAGGCGGGCGGTGAAGAATCCGCGGAGGCCGGCTTGGTTGGTCTTCTCGACCGCAACATCAGCGGCCCGCAGCAACGCGTGGCGCGAATTCGTGCCGCTCACAACTTGGGAGACGACGGGAGTCGCCGCGGCGCCCTTGGTGACATCCACGCGCACTTGGCTCGCGGCGACCTGGGTGAATTTGATATCGTAGGCCGGTTTGGTGCCGTCCACGCGGTAGCGGCCATGGGCACCGAACGCCGTCAGCGCCAAGGACTGAAGCTCGGCCGAGTTCGCACTCACCCGCACCGGAATGGTGGTGCCATCGACTTCAACTTTAATCTCCCCGAGTTTTTTCACCGGTTGGGCGAAGAGCGCAGCCCCGGTCACGAGGGCGGCGAGAAGGCAGAGGCGGAAAAGGTTTTGCATGAATGGCGCGCGGCGCATCGGAAGCGAAACGAACGCGGTGGTATTTCTATTTGCGCCACATCGCGGCATAACAACTCTAATTTGTTCACAATCTAAACACTCCCGCCGCCGTGACCTCCGACGAAATCAAAGACCGCCTCAAGCAAGTGAAGTATCCCGGCTTCAGCCGTGACATCGTGTCGTTCGGGCTCGTGCGCTCGGCGGGGTTTTTCGACGGCACGATCAAGGTCGCCCTCTCGCTTACGAGCAGCGATCCCAAGACGCCGCTGCAGCTCAAGGCCGATGTGGAAGCCGCCCTGCGCGGTTTGCCGGGCGTGAAGGACATCCTCGTCGAAATCGCCGTCACCCCCGCGAAGGCCTCGCCCGCCGCCGCCAGCACGGGCGCGGCTGGCGGCAACCTCGGCGGCAATGCCGGCGCGCCGAAAAAAATCCGTTTCGCGGTCGCCATCGCCTCGGGCAAGGGCGGCGTGGGCAAGAGCACGTTTTCGGTGAACCTCGCGTGCGCCTTGGCGCAGATTTCCAGCGAGCAAGGCCGGCCGGGCCGGGTCGGCCTGATGGATTGCGACATCTACGGTCCCAGCGTGCCGCTCATGATGGGGCTCACCGGTCGCCCCGAGGTCCAGGGCGAAGGCGCCGAGGCGATGCTCGTCCCGATGGAACGCCATGGGGTGAAAGTCATGAGCATGGGTTTCCTCGTCGACGACAACACGCCCGTGGTCTGGCGCGGCCCGATGATCATGAAAACGGTGCAGCAGTTCGTGCAGAACGTCCTCTGGGGCGAGCTCGACATTTTGCTCATCGACCTGCCGCCCGGCACGGGCGACGCCCAGCTTTCGCTCGTGCAAACTATCCCGCTCGACGGGGCCGTCATCGTCACCACCCCCCAGCCCGCCGCCACCAACGTCGCGCGCAAGGGCGGTCTGATGTTTCAGAAAGTCAACGTGCCGCTCCTCGGCGTCGCCGAGAACATGAGCTACTTCATCGATCCCAGCGGCCGGAAGCACGAGATCTTTGGTTCGGGTGGCGGGATCGTCACGGCCGAGCGACTCGGGACCGGCTTGCTCGGGCAAGTCCCTCTGCTCCCTGAGATTCGCGCAGGCGGCGATGCCGGCATGCCCATCGTCGTCACCGCCCCGGCGAGCCCGGCCGCCGAGGTTTTCCGCACCATCGCCGAGACGTTGCTGGCCCGGCTGAAACAACCGGCCGGGCCCCGCGTGTGAAATTACTGAAAAATTGCCGGCATTGACAGGCCCCGCCGGCTCGCTCTCATTCCACCCGCGCCGCATGTCTTCCTCGACGACTCAAGAGCCTCCGACGTCCCGCGAGTTCGTGAAACAATCCAGCCTCTACCAAGAGTTCCTGGCCGAGCGGGAGGAGATTCTAAAACACAAGTGGCTGGAGTCGGAACGCCTCGGCTACGACATCGGATTTGAGAAGGCGTTGCTCGACTGGATCCGGAAGCACCGGGAAAACTGGCGCGCCGCCCGCCGGCAACAACTGGGCATCACCGGGCATACCTCCGCCCCGTTCATGTCCCCGGCCGCAAGCGACAAAGCGCCCGGCCAAGCCTGACCGGCAGTGTTCGGTCGGCCGAATCCGCTAGGGCACCTCGTCTGCCTTTACCCGCACCTCTTCGGTGCGGTTTTTTTGCGCCATCCGGGCAGAAAAAAGCCGGGCAAAGGCCCGGCTTCGGTTGAATCGCACGTCGGGCGACCCATCGCGCGGGAGCGCGTTACTTAATCTCTTTGTGAAGCGTATGGCGCTTGAGGAACCAGTTGTATTTCTTCTTCTCGATGCGCTCGGTCACGGTCTTCTTGTTGCGAAAGGTGAGGTAGCGGGACGCGGGCTTACCCTCTTTTTTGGCTTCGGTGCACTCTAGGGTGACTTGTTCTTGCATGGTGTTAAATAGATTGAGGGGTCAGAGGAAAGGCGCGCTCCCCGGCGGTGCAACCACAATCTCAGGGCCGGGCAAACCCCGCCGCCTCGATGTTCGGGTTCGCCTCAATCCGGTCGATTTGCGTCTCCTGCGTTACCCTACCGTCGACCGTCACGGCGACTTGGTGCGGCAGGAGCACTCCCTCCACCGGCCGAAAATCACCGTAGCGCGTGACGACCGGCACGCGCCGGCCGGTCGCCGTCTCGCGCGTTTCCTGCCGGCCCACAATCAGGTAGGTGCTGGCGTCCACCAGCAGGGTAAACGGCTCACGCAACCGCTGAGTGACCAACACGCGGAAGAGTTTCCGCTCGGCCACCATGATCTCGCCGCCAAAATCGAAGCCATACCCGCCCGCTACACCCGCCACCAGCGGGTCGTCGAACTCGGCGTCGGCCACAAAGGTCCGCGCAATGCCATCGGCCATCTTTCGCACCGATGGCGTCGGGGTGCCCGTTTCGGCCTCCCACGCTGGCGCGGAGCCGTCGCTGCCCTGCACCAGCGTGCGGCCGCCCGTGGACGTTTCCACCCGCACTCGATCCGGGCGGGCCGCAAAGAGCGTAAAGCGCACGGCTTTTCCCGCCGCCGTCACTTCCCCCGTGGCACGCATAGCCGTCAGCGCCGCAATCCGCACCCGCCCGCCCATGGCCTCCACATGAATGGCCGCGATCTCCGCCGCCGGATCGGCCCGAGACACGGCCGATCCCAACCCACCGACCATCGTCACGATTGCCAGCATGGTTCCCGCTCGGCGCCATCGCAGCCGCGCCCACGTCGATTTCATGCTACCGGTTGTGCTGGTTTCGCCCACACCCCACGGCGTAGCGCATCCCGGCCGATGACAAGGCATTTTCCGGCGCCGGTGCGGTTCACGATTGCGCCGCCGCGCGCGGACCCTTCCTTCACCGCCTCGTGCCAGTCGAAACCACCCGCATCATCTCCGATCTTCATTTCGGCGACCATGCGAGTCGGATCAAGCGCCTGGCGCAAATTCGCCCGCTGCTCGACTCGGCCGCTCACCTCGTCCTCAACGGCGACACTCTCGATACCCGGCCCGGCCCGCTGCCCAGACACACCGCCGAGTGCCGCGCGATCGTGGCGGACTTTTTCCCGCGCTCCGTCGCGCGCGCTTCCTTCCTCACGGGCAACCACGACCCCGATCTTTCGGCGCTGCATCACCTCGATCTGGCGGACGGCGCAGTGTTCGTGACGCACGGCGATATTTTCTTCGACGATATCGTGCCGTGGAGCAACGACGCCGCGCTCATCCGCCAGCGCCTCGCCGTCGAGCGCCGCGCCTTCACCGCCGTTACCCCACCCGATCTCGCGCAGCACTTCGCCATGGTCCGCCGCGTGGCGGCCTCGATTCCACAGCAGCACCAAGCGGAGCGGAATCGCCTGAAATACACCGTGCGTTTCCTCGCCGACACCATCTGGCCGCCCACCCGGGTCGCCCGCATCATCGGAACCTGGCGCCGCACGCCCGCCCTCGCCGCCGGCTTCCTCCGCCGGCACCGGCCGCGCGCCCGTTTCATCATCAGCGGCCACACCCACCGTCGTGGCATCTGGCCGCAGCCCGATGGCGTCACCGTCATCAACACCGGCGCGTTTTGCCCGCCCGGCGGCAGCTACGCGGTCGATCTCACCACCGCGAAGCTCGCCGTCCGCGACATCGTGCGCCGCCAGGGAGAATTCCACCTCGGCGCGACCATCGCGGAGTTTTCCCTCTAAATGGTCACGGTGCGGAGTCCCGCCTTGCGGCACGGCGTGGCAATCCATCTCAATGCACCATGAGCATCGAGTTCGGCTGGTGGAGCAAAGACCCGGAAGGCAAGAAGTGCCAAATCAACGCGGCCGTGCATGGCGGCAACATTGAGTGGTCGCGCCACACGGGCCACCACACGTCGTGGATTCCCCACGAGCCCAACGACGAAGATCGGGAGCGCCTCGTTTACGAAGCCGAGAAACGGGTTCCGCGCCGTCTGATTACCACCAAACAATTCGAGGAGATTAAGCGGCTCAGCGAAAACACCGGCCCCGGCAAAATCACCGGTCGCCGCATCACCGGCAACGGGCCGTCCTGGGACAAGACCCCGCGTTAGGCGGCGAGCTCTTGAACGGTTAGCGGCTCGCGTCCACCAGCCGCCCCGCCGCCATCGGCCAGAGCAGCTTGAAGGACGGACAAAAATCCTCCGGTCGCTGCTCGACGCGGGCCGTGATTTCCGCCGGCGCGATCCATTCGCCATATTGGATTTCGCGCGGCTCCAGCGTGAGCGGCCCATCGTGCCGGAGCCGGTAAACCCACACGAACTCCCAACCGGTCTGCCCACACGCATCGATCCGGAACCACCGCGCCGGCGTCACGCCCGTGGCGAGCTGCACCCCAATCTCCTCTCCGAGTTCGCGCACCGCCGCCGTGTCGTAGTCCTCGCCGGCATCCACGTGGCCCGAGCACGACGAATCCCACAAGCCGGGCGAGAGGTCTTTGAGCATGGACCGCTTTTGCAAAAAAATCCGGCCACCCGCGTCGCTCACCAGAATATGCACGGCGCGGTGCCACAGCCCGGTCGCATGGACTTCGCGGCGCGTCACGCGTCGGATCGGTTCGTCACGTTCGTTCACCACATCGAACCACTCGTCACTTTCGCCGCCCTTTACATTGGTGCTCATTCGTGTCCATTCGTGCGCTCCATCGCGGAAAACACCATGCCGAAAATCGAGGTCAACAAGGTCGCTGAAATTCTCAAGAAAGCCGATATCTCCCCCGCCATTCTCCGGCGCGTGATCGAGGAGATGAACCTCGCGGCCCAACCCGATGGCGGCAACGAAGACAAGCCGCCGGCGGTGAAGAAACAGTTCGCCATCCTCGTCAGCGATCCCGACGGCAAGCTTCCCAAGCACGACTTCGTTGGTTGGATCCTCCAGCTCCCCGAGTCCGAGAGCGTCGCGACGACGCTCGATCGCATTTTCCGCAGCGCCTACGACTACAACACGACCAAGAAGGGCCAGCTCATGCCCGTGAAAACCGTCGGCGAAGCCATCGAGGTGATCCCCGCGAAGGCCTTCAAGGAAGCCGACCTCTGGATAAAGTCCAAGACTCCCGTCCTCGTGCTCAAGACCGACAACGAGATCCCGAAGGAGTGATCAGTTCGTGGTCGGGCGGGGTCTCCGCACCCCGCCGAAAAAACGTCATTCGCAAAGCAACGCGGGCGCAGCCGCGGCGAGGTCGGGAGACCCCGCCCTGCATCAAGCCTGCATCCACAGATTGATTGGTGGCGGTGATGCATGATTGAATCGTTCATCACCCATTCGTGGATTTAGCCCGACCGCCGTGTGCTTTTGGGCATTTGTTGGGCCGGCGCTCGTCGCCGGGCCGGTCTAAGCGCCGAGCGTGATAATTGCGACGGCACGCCGACAAGCGGTGGCCCTACGGTCCCAAACCAACGGGACGCTGGTAATATCCAATGGCCTGATCCGGCTGGTCGTCGCGATTATCCCGCGCCCTGCGCGCCGGCCTTGCAAAAATTCGAAGCTCAAAGGCGATGGCCAACCCACGACTCGGACGCGATGCGGCCTGAGTCTCCGGCTGAAGCAACAAGACCGTTGCACGAACCCACCGCGCCGCCCGCGCTCAATCTTCCGCCACTTCGCGGCCCTCGGCGATTTCCCACTTCGCGGCGCGGGTCTCGGCGGAGGCGTTGCCGCCACCGCGGCTGCCGCGGGTCTCGTCCTTCCTTTTTCCCACGAGGTCGAAATAGATCGGACAGCCGGCGAGGTCGAATTCGGCGACGATGCCGGCCTCAAGGTAGCGGCGGTATTGCTCCGTCAGCTTCTCCTCGCGGTTGCAGAATAATTTAATCCGGAAAGGCCGTGTGCTCGTCTGCGTCGCGTAATAGACGCGGAACCGCGTGCCGCCAATCGCGGCGGGCGGGTTGCGCTCCGCGAGGTAGCCGAGCACTTGGTTGAGCTTCGCCGTCGCGAGTTTCTTATCGAGCGTGCGGTTGAGTTTCACCGCCGCGTTCAGCATCCGGTCGATTTCGAAACCGCTCATCGCCGACACAAAGATCACCGGCGAGCCCGGCGTGAAGAAGAGGCGCTCAAAGAGCGCATGCTCATATTTTTCCCGGTAGTCGCGCTCGCTCTTGTAGGGTTTGAAACCACCCGCCTTTTTAAATTCGGCCTGCACCAAATCCCATTTGTTGATGACGATGATGATCGGTTTACCCTCTTTGATTGATTCGCCGGCGATGGCTTTGTCCTGCTGCGTCACGCCTTCGATCGCGTCGAGCACGAGGTAAACGACATCCGTATTCTTGATCGCATCGAGCGAGCGGAGGCGGGAAAAATATTCCACGGGCGAAGCGAGCTTCGTCGCCGCCTTGATCCCCGCGGTGTCGATCAGCTTGAAGGGATAGTCGTTGTGGTCGCGGCCGCGAAACGTGAAGGGCAGCTCCACCGAGTCGCGCGTCGTGCCCGGCACCTCGCTCACGATCAGGCGATCGCTTTTCAGGAGGCGGTTGCTGAGGGAGGATTTGCCGACGTTGGGCCGGCCGATGAAACAGATGCAGAGCGGATCCGCGGCGGTCTTTGGACCGGCGTCAGCATCGACCGGCGCGGGGCCGAGCGCCGCCATGATCGCCGCGCGCAAATCTTCCTCGCCGTTGCCATGCTCGGCGGAGACGCGCAACGGCTCGCCGAGACCGAGGCGATACGCCTCGTCGAGCGCGACCTTTGAGTCGTCGAAGTCGGCCTTGTTGATCACGAGGCGCACCGTCTTTTTCGACTTCCGCAGCATCTGCGAAATTTTTTCATCAAGCGACGAGAGCCCGCTGAGGCCATCGACCACGAAGAGAATCAGATTGGCCGACGCGATCGCGAAATCCACCTGCTGCTCCGAGGCCTTCGTCAGCGCCGCCGGAGTGTCGATGCCCTTGTAGCCGAGACCACCGGTGTCGAGCAACGTGTAGCCGCCCTCCGCGATCTCGGCGGAGATGACGTCGCGCGTGATGCCCGGCTGATCATGGACAATCGAGATGCGCTTCCGCGCGAGGCGATTGAAGAGCCGGCTCTTTCCGACGTTGGGACGACCGACGATGGCGACGATGCGAGACATGATTTTTTGAACCGGAAGAACGGTGAGGCCGGGAAGAGAAGATGATTTCTTCCCGTCCTTTCCGACCTTCCTGTTCAATTATTTTTTAGCGCCTTGGACAAACCGCTCCACGCGGTCACAGGCCTCGATGATTTGGTCGTAGGCGGTGGCGAAGCAGGCGCGCACATGGCCGCGACCGTTTTCGCCGAAAGCGGTGCCGGGCACCACCGCGACTTTTTCCTTTTGCAGGAGGCCGACGGCGAAATCTTTTTCGCTCATCCCCAGCGGCGACACATCGGGGAAAGCGTAGAAGCTGCCGCGCGGCAGGTGGCACTTCATGCCGATTTCGTTGAAGCGGCGCACAATCAAATCGCGACGACGATGGTATTGCTCGCGCATCTTGAGCACGTTGTCCCAACCGTTTTTCAACGCTTCGATCGCGCCTTCCTGCGCGATAATCGAGGCGCACATCATGGCGTATTGGTGGACCTTCATCATGGCGTCGATGAGGACGGCCGGGCCGCAGGCGTAGCCGATGCGCCAGCCGGTCATCGCGAAGGCCTTCGAGAAACCGTGCAGGAAAATCGTCCGCTCCGCCATGCCGGGGAAGCTCGCGATGCTCGTGTGTGTGCCCTCGAAGGTCAGCTCCGAGTAGATTTCGTCGCTGAGCACGAGCAGGTCCTTCTCGCGGCAGAAGTCGGCGATTTTCTGGAGCTGCTCGCGCGTGCAGGTGCCGCCCGTGGGGTTGCACGGGAGGTTGAGCATGAGGATTTTTGCGCCGGGCTGCCACGCGGCGCGCAGCGCCTCGGCCGTCAGGGCGAAGTTATCCTTCGCGTAGGTCGGCACCGCGATGCCCTGGCCGTGCACGAGCGTGATGCTCGGGTGGTAGCTCACGTAGCACGGCTGGTGAAACATCACCTTGTCGCCGGGATTGCAGAACGCGCGGAAGCACAGATCGAGCGCTTCGCTCACGCCGACGGTCACGATGACTTCGTCGTCCGGGCGGTAGGTGATGCCGAAATGCGTCTCGACGTATTTCGAGATTTCGCGGCGCAACTCGATCAGACCGAGGTTCGACGTGTAGTAGGTCTTCCCCTTTTCCAACGCGTAGATCGCGGCCTCGCGGACGTGCCACGGCGTGACGAAGTCGGGCTCGCCGACGCCCAGCGAGATCACGTCCTGGCCCTTCATTTTGGCCACCAGTTCAAAGAAATCGCGGATACCACTTCGCGGGAGCGTGGACACGTGTCCCGCCACCCATCTTTTCGGATCGGTGCTCATGGTGCGTGCGCGCGGGGGTTAGGGCGCGACGTTCAGCCGCGTGGTTTGCGCCTCGCCGGCATCGAGCAGGAAACCCTGCTCCTTGTAGCAACGCAGCATGAAGTGAGTGGAGGTCGAGAGCACGCCCTCGACCGTCGAAAGTTTTTCCGAGACGAAGCCCGCGACGCGCTGAAGCGATGCGCCCTTCACAAACACAAGCAGGTCGTAGCTGCCCGACATCAGGTAGCACGATTCGACCTCGTCGAACCGCGCGATGCGTTCCGCGAAACGGTTGAACCCACCGCCGCGCTCCGGCGTGACCTTGACCTCGATGACAGCGCGCACGGCAGCCCCGGCCGCGGCCTCGCGGGAAAGATCAAGCACCGGACGCCAGCCGAGGAAGATGCGGTCCTTCTTCAACTGTTCCAGGTGCTGATTAACC
>JANNEY010000513.1:0-21818 GCA_031379235.1 Opitutaceae bacterium
TGTCGCGAAACCGGACGCGCTGAAGAAACTCTTCAAGAGCTTCGGGCTCGACCGCGCGAAAGTTCTCGGCGCCCTCAAGGACGTCCGGGGTTCGCAGCGCGTGACGACCGACAATCCCGAGGCCACCTACGCCGCGCTCGAAAAATATGGTCTCGATCTCGTGGCGCAGGCGCGGAAGGGGAAAATGGATCCCGTCATCGGCCGCGACGAGGAGATCCGCCGCACCATCCGCATCCTCTCGCGCAAAACGAAAAACAATCCGGTGCTCATCGGCGAGCCCGGCGTGGGCAAGACCGCGATCGTCGAGGGGCTCGCGCAGCGCATCCTGCGCGGCGACGTGCCGGAGGGGTTGAAGGACAAAACGATTTTCTCGCTCGATATGGGCGCGCTCGTCGCGGGCGCGAAGTATCGCGGCGAGTTCGAGGAGCGGCTCAAGGCCGTGCTCAACGAGGTGAAGCAGGCCGACGGCCGCATCATCCTCTTTATCGACGAGCTCCACACGATTGTCGGCGCCGGCAAGACCGAGGGTGCGATGGACGCCGGCAATCTGCTCAAGCCCATGCTCGCGCGCGGCGAGTTGCACTGCATCGGCGCGACGACGCTCGACGAATATCGCCAGCACATCGAGAAGGACGCCGCGCTCGAGCGGCGTTTCCAACCGGTGGTCGTGGACCAACCGAGCGTCGAGGATGCCCTCTCGATTCTCCGCGGCATCAAGGAGCGCTTCGAACTGCACCATGGCGTGCGCATTCAGGACAACGCGCTCGTGGCCGCCGTCACGCTCTCCAACCGCTACATCACGGATCGTTTCCTGCCGGACAAGGCGATCGATAACATGGACGAGGCTTGCGCGATGATCCGCACCGAGATGGACTCGATGCCGCAGGAGCTCGATGAGCTCACGCGCAAGGTCCTGCGCCTCGAAATCGAGGAGACCGCGCTCGCGAAGGAAAAGGACGACGCCAGCAAGCGCCGGCTTGAGACGCTGCGCAAGGAACTCGCCGAGGCCCGCGAAAAGGCCAAGGGCATCAAACTCCACTGGGAAAAAGAAAAAGCCTCCGTGCAGAAGACCCGCAAACTCCGCGAGGAGATCGAGGCGCTGCGGCTCGAAATGGAAAAAGCCGAGCGCGCCTACGACCTCAACAAGGTCGCCGAGCTGCGCCACGGGAAGATTCCGCAGATGGAGGAGGAGCTGAAGCGGCTCGAACAGAAAGGGCGCGAGCAGACGACGCTCTTTAAGGAAGAGGTTTCCGAGGAGGAAATCGCCGAGATCGTTTCGAAGTGGAGCGGCGTGCCCGTCACGCGGCTCGTCGAGGGCGAGAAGGATAAATTGCTCCGACTCGAAGACGTGCTGCACGAACGCGTCGTCGGCCAGCACGAAGCGGTCACGCTGGTGACCGAGGCAATCCTGCGCGCGCGCAGTGGCATCAAGGACCCGCGGCGGCCGGTCGGAAGCTTTCTGTTTCTCGGCCCGACGGGTGTCGGCAAGACCGAGCTGGCGAAGACGCTCGCCGAAACCCTCTTCGACACCGAGGCGGCGATGGTGCGCATCGACATGTCGGAATACATGGAGAAGCACAGCGTCGCGCGCATGATCGGCGCGCCGCCCGGCTACGTCGGCTACGACGAGGGCGGCCAGCTCACCGAGGCCGTGCGCCGCAAGCCCTACGCCGTGATCCTCTTCGACGAAATCGAGAAGGCGCACCCCGACGTGTTCAACGTCCTGCTGCAGGTGCTCGACGACGGCCGCATCACCGACTCGCAGGGCCGCACGGTGGATTTCAAGAACACCGTCATCATCATGACCTCGAACCTCGGCTCGCGCTTTCTCCTGGATGGCGTGACCGGCGACACAATCCCCGAGAGCGTGCGCGAGAGCGTGATGATGGAGCTGCGCAAATCCTTCCGCCCGGAATTTCTCAACCGCATCGATGAGACAATCCTCTTCAAGCCCCTCACGCTCGAGGAAATCACGACCATCGTGGACCTCTTGCTCGCGGACCTGAACAAGCGCCTCGCCGACCGCCGCGTGACCGTGACGCTCGACAAGAAGGCGAAGGAGTGGGCCGCTGAGAAAGGCTACGACCCGGTCTTCGGCGCGCGCCCGTTGAAGCGGTTCCTGCAACGCAACATCGAGACCAAGCTCGCCCGCGCCCTCATCGGCGGCGAAGTGAGCGAGGGGAGCGAGGTGAAGTTCACGGTGAAGGACGATGCGCTCGTGATGAAGTGAGCGGGAGGGTGCCGGCGGCGCCGAATTGAGAGTTGAGGGCTCGATCGAGCCGTGGCGTCCGCCTTGCAAAGGCCGTCGACCGCGGCGGTGCGCCCATGGCTACGCGCGCCACGACGGACCGTTTGATTCGTTTTGCCCTCGCCGAGTGGGCCAACTCGTCGGGCTACGCGTCTCGCACACCTTCAGGTTTGCCTGAGCCCTCTCGGTCGCGGTGAACATTCGTTGTTCAGAACGTGTTCGCGCACCGCGCGAGCGTTGGCCATGTCTTCAGTCGCCTCGCACTCCTTCCCCGCACTCCATGCCCAACTCAATCCGCCAACCCGTCAGCGTCGCGGTGGGGCTGACGCTGCTGGCGGCGTTGACGCTCCGGGCGCAGGAGCCGGCGGTGGAGGAGGCGGTCAAAATGGAGGCGTTCAACGTCACGGCCTACCATGGGAAGATTCCCATCATCGATGGGTTTACCGGCAAGGATTACACGGGCGACAACGACGTCGTTTTCCAGTTTGCCCAGTCCTTCAACAAACTGCTGGTCGGTTATCACAAGAAGCTGGTCCTCGATGAGGTCAGCCACCTGCAGTTTCGGATCAAACTCGGGAAGCAGTTTGAAAAGGAAATGGAGGAGCTCAGCGCCTCGTTCGGCTATGGCACCTTCACGCTGGATAGCTCCACGTGGTTGCGGCGCGAGCGCGCCATCATTTCCCGGCTCATCAAAGAACCGTTTTTCAAGATCAAGGCGCTGGTCGCCTGGGACCTCGAACGCCTGAACAAAATCGCGCCGAGCAAGCCCGACTCCAAATACGCGGGCGACATTCGCTATGATCCGGGGGCGGGCAAGTGGGAGCGGCGCATCACCGATCGCTGGGATGTCGCGTTCTTCAACAACCAGAGCAAGCGGGGCGGTTCGTTCGCCACCGACAAGACGCAGGGACTCAATCTCGACACGCAGAAAGGCTTTCACTTTATCGAGCGCGGGCTGCCCGTGCAGGTGCCGTCGAACGCCTTTCAGGAGGTCAAGCTCACCTATCCCATCTTCTATTCCGATCAGCAGGCCGGGGAAAGGGAACTCCGGTATCTGCAAGAGACGTTTGTCGCGAACCTGTATTACATCTACGACCCCTTCAGTTGGGTGGCGCGGCGCGACACCCGCTTTCGCGGCGGGTTTATTCAGGACTGTCTTGAGCACATCGAGGCCCAGCGGATTTACGTCACCGACCGCGACTGGTTCGACGCGGTGTTGGCCCGATTCCTGTCGGATGTCGTCACGATCAAACTCCAAGGCGCCGAAGAAATCTATGCGTTGCACATGTTGAGCAAACGGATGGGCGAGAGTCCGCGCGTGCTCGGCGTGGGGTTGGATCTGTTGAACTGGAACAAGGGGGAAAAACGGGAGGCGATCGATAAGGCGGAAGCGGAGGCACACCTTTCGCCCACGAGCCCCGGGGGATTTCGCTACATGCTGATCGACGCCTATCAGCGGGTGGGGGAGCCCTTGATCGAAAAAATCCGCAGCGGGCTCCTCGCCCAGAAAGAGTCGCGCCAGAAGATCAACGGCCAGGCGATGCTCATCCAGATGATCGCCGAACTCTCGGGCCTCACCTACGAGGAGTTTGCCCAGCGCGCCAAGCTCACGCAGGAGGCTAACCTCGCCCGACACAAACTCACTCGCCCGCTTGGGCCGCCGGCGGCAGCGCCTGACTCCGGCAAGAAGTGAGGCGGGGCGACGGGGCAATCCAGATCGAGCGCGACCCCGCGCTGCGCCTACCTTCCGATGCACCGATTCGGTTTGGTCGCCCGGCTGCTAGGGCATGTTTTCAAATTCTGTCATTGCGAGAAGCCGCGCCCCGCGCGGTGCCGAAGCAATCCAGCTGGATCGCCACGGCGCGCTTCGCGCACCTCGCGATGACAATCATTTTGAAAACACGCCCCAGCCAGACCCGGGCCTGGAAGCCAATGATGGGCCGGCATGTCTTTCTCAGGGGCTCTATCTCTTCACGGACCCGAACGGCACGGAGGCGTGGCCGTTTCCCTACCTGCCGACCGAGTAGGTGACGATCCGCCTCCTCACCACGACGAGTGGACGAAAGCCCCGGCCCGCGCCGGACGCTGCGTTCAACCAGAGGTGAAAGTGGTCGAGACAAACTGAGGATCCGGCCGGCTCGTTGGAGAGCACAACGCGAGTGGTCGATGAGATCACCCGGCTTGCTGAGTTTTTGAAACAGCATGGCCAGCGGAGATTCTCTCCCCTATTCTACGGCATAGTCTTCCCGTGAATAAATATCGGTCGCTTCTCCTGCTTGCGGTCTCCGCCATGGTCGTGCCGGGTCGATCGGCCACACCTGCCCCGTCTTCGCTCGCCCGCCTGCCGCTTACGCAGGACGGCGGGACTTGGCCCACGAGTCACGTGCAGGGCGTCGCGGTGGATGTGGCGGGCGGCCACATCTACTACTCGTTCACCACGCTCCTCGCGAAATACGATTTCAGCGGCAAGCTCGTCGGCACGCTCATCGGCTGGGCTGGGCATCTCGGCGACCTCGACTTCAATCCGCGCGACGGTCGCGTTTACGGCTCGCTCGAATACAAGAAGGACCAGGCGTTCTACATCGCGGCGATCGATGTCAGCCGGCTCGATCGCGTCGGGCTCGACGTCGAGCAGTCGGAGATTTTCCGGACGGTTTATTTGCCCGAGGTGGTCAACGACTACAAGGCGGACCTGAATGGCGACGGCGTGTTCGATGGCGATGTCGCGAAGACGCCGGACCACCGCTACGGCTGCTCGGGCATCGATGGCGTGAGCTTCGGCCCGCAGTTCGGCCGCACCGACGGCCCGCGCCTGCTGACGGTCGCCTACGGCATCTACGCCCACACCGCGCGCACCGACAACGACCATCAGGTGCTGCTGCAATTCGACATCACCGATTGGGCCCGCTACGAACGTCCGCTCACCGAGGCGGCCCCGCATCACAGCGGGCCCGCGGTGGTGCACGGAAAATATTTCGTGCGCACCGGCAACACGACCTACGGCGTGCAGAACCTCGCCTACGACGACGTGCAGCAACGCTGGTTCATGGGCGTCTACAAGGGCACCAAGCCGACGTTTCCGAATTACCTAATGTTTGCCGTCGACGCCCGGACCCAGCCGACGCTCGGCGATTTGGTCGGCGTGCCCGGCCCGGGCGGGAAGGGGAGCGAGCGCGGTCAACTGCTGGCGCTGGCGGCCGATGGCCTCACGGACACGGCGACTGGCATCTGCGGCTGGAACCAGAAAGCGGACGTCGGCATTCAGCCGGTCGGCCACGGCTTATTTTACCTCGCCGTCGGTTCGGGTCCGAAGGGCCAGCAAAACGGCAAGGTCACACTCCATCGCTGGACCGGCATGCCGGCGACGCCGTTCGTTCCGGCCACGGCGGCGGACCTCAAGTGATTCGAACGATCTATTGGGGCCTTAGGGAGACGCCGAAAGGCAGGGCGTGTTTTCAAATTCTGTCGTTGCGAGAAGCCGCGCTCTGCGCGGCGGCGAAGCAGTCCAGCTGGATTGCCACGGCGCGCTTCGCGCACCTCACGATGTTCAAACCCGGCGGGGTTCGGCGACCCCGCCCTACAACCAGGCGGCTCAATGTTTCTCGGCACGTGCCGTCGCGAATTCGAGCGCAGTGAGCATGCCCATCGCCGCTTCACGATCGGCACCACACATTTCTTGGGATGGCCGCAAGCTCACGCACACCGCCGGGCGCTCCGGGCGGCCAAAGATGGCGCAGCGGAAATCGGGCAACAGTTGCACGCAGCGTTCGCCGGCTTTTTTGCCATGAGGCATGCCGGGAATCGGCGATGAAATAGAGGGCGCGATGCAACACGCACCGCAGCCCGAGCGACAGTCCATCAGGCGAAACTCAAGGCTTCGATACGCGGCGCAAGTTATTCCTCGCCGTCCCAGTAGTCGAGTTCGGCGGGGCGGAAGAATTTTCGCGGCGTGCGGAAGCCCCATTTGCCGGAGTCGGGGTAGTGCCAGTATTCGGACGGCGGGTTGTCGGCGATGAGGAGAAACTCGAGCGGTTCGGTCGCGCTGGCGTTGAAGATCTCGTGTGCTTCGCCGGGTGGGTGGAGGATGATGTCACCGGCGGTGAACGTGTGGCGGGCGTCGTCGGCGCGGATGGTGGCGGTGCCGGCGGTGATCCAAAAAAGTTCCCACTGGGCCGTGTGCGAATGGAACGGGCAGACGTGCTGGGAGGGCGCGAGGCGATTGAGTTCGAGATCGAACGGATGACCGCCGAGGCCAGTTGGCGTGTTGCGCTTCGCGCCGAGGGCGACCGAGAGCTCTTTGCTAGAGCCACCGAAATTTTTCTTGGGCGAGGCCCACGTGTCCCAGGGGATGTTGGCGACTTGGAGTTTTCGTTGCGCGAAAGGGAGGACGGGCGGGGCGGTGGGCGCGGGGGCGACTTTGAAGCCGGAGACGCCGGTGGCCGGGAGCGTGTCCTCGCCGTCGAAGTAGTCAGTCTCGGTCATGCGGAAGAGTTTTCCCGGTGGCCGCAGGCTCCATTTGTTGGAGTCGGGATAGTGGCAGGCATCGACGGGCGGATTGTCCGCGACGATCAGGACCTCCAGGTCGGTCGCACCCGAATTGATCAACTGGTGGGGCACCCCGGGGGGATGAAAAAATACCTCACCGGTTTTTACCACCGTCCGAGCCTCGGGCGTGCGCACGGTGCCTTCGCCACTGCGCACGAGGAACATCTCCCATTGGCCGACATGGAGATGATACGGGCACACCGCGGCGCCGGGCGGAATGCGGCGCACCTGCAAGTCGAAAGGATGGCCACCGCCCCACGGGCCGGTGTTGCGCAGGCCGCCCAGGGCAATCGAGATGTTGCGGCCGTAGGAGTGAAACTTCCCCGTGGGCGAGCGCTGTTCGTCCCACGGGAGCGCGTCGAGATGGACGTGATTCATACCGCAGATCGAGCTGGAAGCTGCGCTCGCAGGCAAGTGCCGGCGGCCTTGCGGCTGCGCAGCACCGAACGCGGGCAGACGCTACACTTTCTCGTTCACCACCGGATTCGTCAGCGCGCCGATCTTTTCGATGTCGATCGTCACGGTGTCCCCGACTTTCAGCCATACGGGGGGAGTGCGGGCGAAGCCGACGCCGTGGGGCGTGCCGGTGAGGATCACGGTGCCGGGGAGGAGGGTCGTGCTGGCACTGAGGAACTCGATGATCGCGGGCACGTCGAAGATCATGTCGTCGGTGTTCCAGTCCTGCATGGTCTCGCCGTTGAGGAGGGTGCGGATGCGGAGGGAATTCGGATTCGGAATTTCATCGCGCGTGACGAGCACGGGGCCGAGCGGGGCGAAGGTGTCGAAGGTCTTGCCGCGGCACCATTGACCGCCGCCGCCGTTGCGCTGCCAGTCGCGCGCGGAGACGTCGTTGGCGCAGGTGTAGCCGAGGACGAAATCGAGGGCGTTGGCGCGCGTGGCGTTCTTGCAGCGCTTGCCGATGACGACGGCGAGTTCGCATTCGTAGTCGACAGAAGTGCTCGGAAGTTTAACCGGCAGCTCGATCGGGTCGCCTGGGTTTTGAGCGCAGGCGGGGTTCTTCACGAAGAGGACGGGATGAGGCGGCGTAGGGCTGTTGCTCTCGGCCGCGTGGCGTTTGTAGTTCAGACCGATACACGGCAGAAAGACTGGCGCCACGGGGACGAGGAGCTTGCCGGGTTGGACGACGCGATCGGTGACGCGGAAATCGCCGTAGATATCACCGGCGATTTCGCGCGCGGAGCCGTCGGGCTGGAGCGAGGCATAGGCGGGGCCGTTGGGGGTGAGGTGACGAATGATGCGCATGAGGAGAGAGGGAGTTGAAAGTTGAACGATGAAAGTTGAAAGCCGGAAAAGAAAACGGCTCGTCCGCGCCGGGCAGCCGCGCCAAGCCTGTCCTATGGCCAAGAAGGGAACCGCCGCCCCGCGAAAACTCGTGCTGCTCATCGGCACGGTGAAAGTCTGGCGCACGCGCGACCGCGGCCGCACCTGGCGGGCGCTCACGAAGGGCCTGCCGCAGAAGGACCACTTCGTCGGCGTGCTGCGCGATGCGATGACGAGCGACCCGCTTTCGCCCTCCGGCCTCTACATGGGCACGACTGGCGGCGAGGTGTTTTATTCGAAGAACGACGGCGACAGCTGGGAAAATCTGCCAGCGAGTTTCCCTCGGATCACGAATTTGAAGACTTGGCTCGTGTGATGTAGGCCCGGCCGTTGGCCGGGTGCCCAACCGGCCAGCGGCCGGTTCTACAACCGAATTAGCGCGAGAGCCGCAGGCGAAAGACCGCGGCCAGCCCGGCCTTATCGAGGCGCCTCTCCGCGATGGCGATCATTACGTCGTGGAATTCATCCACGGGCTTGTCCGCGGCAATTCCGTTTGCCGCGAGAAAGTTCAACGCGCTCAGCAGGCCCGTGCGCTTGTTGCCATCGATGAAGGGTTGGTTTTGCGCGATATGAAAGGCATAGGCGGCCGCGATCTGAAACAGATCGGCCTCGCGGTAGAGAAATTCGTGCATCGGCTGGGCGAGCGCCGATTCGAGGGCATGCTCGTCTCGCAGACCACTCCCTCCACCGAACTCGTGTAGCGAACCCTCGTGAATGAGATCGACGGCTTCCCTCGTGAGGAAGACGGGCCCGTTCATTGGGCGAGTTTTTGGAGCACCTTGCGATGCACCTGCATCAGCTTGGCGTTGTTTTTGCGCACTTCTTCCAAGCTGGCGACGCGCACCGCGGGTTGCGCCGCCGTGGGGCGCGCAGGCGGCTTCGGCGCGACTCCGTAGGGCGCGGCGGGCTCTTCGACTTTGTGCGTTTTGGCCATGACGTGAGCAACGTGGTCGCCGCCGCGCACGCTGTCAACGAACCGCCCGGCACAGCCGGGGGCCGATCGTGAGGGCAAGACTGCGCAACCCCCCGAACCTAAGAACCTATCCGAAAAACGGCTGGGCGTCGTAGGGCGAACCGTCCCGGTGAGCCGCGGCGCGTGAGCGGCTCGGCGGGGACGCCTCGCCCTACCCAAAGGGGCGAGGCTCGAACCGTGGATTATTCGGATAAGTTCTAAGCCTTGCGCCGGGTCTTGCGCGGGCTGGCTGATTTGGCCTTTTCCTCCTCCGGCGGATCCTCGCCCACGGCGAACGGCGTGCTGTCGAAGTCTAGTAAGGCGGAGAGTCCCAACCCGCAGGCCTTGGCCAGTTTTTCGAGGGTGGAGAGCCGGATGTCGCGTCGTCGGCCGGATTCGATGTGCTGGTAATATTTGTAGCCGAGCCCGGCTTTTTCGGCGAACGCCTCCTGGCTGAGTCCGTGCGCTTCCCGGAGTTCTTTTACCCGCGTCAGCAGTTTCGTCGCCGTGTCATTTGCCACTGCGGAAGGTAGCGGGAGCCCGCGCCGCCAAACACCCGAGCATTGATAGCGCGTGCTTTACACCCCACTAATGGTAGTGTGAAGTGAGGGTGGTCATGCGTGACGCATCCCTTCTATCCCGCATCGCCTCTCGTCGTGCCGTGGAGGCTTGTCGATGAGCGAAGTCCGCACCGGCAGCCAGCTCTTCATCGTCGATAACAGCGACGCCGATTGGAAAGTCCGTTCCTACCTCTCGGACTGGTGCTCGCTTTCCAGCGCCATCGACGTCGCTACGGGTTATTTTGAGATCGGCGCGCTCCTTGCGCTCGACGGCAAATGGCAAGACGTGGACACGATCCGCATCCTCATGGGCGACGAGGTCTCGATGCGGACCAAGAACGCCTTCGTCGCCGGCCTCGCCAAGATTACGTCGCAGCTCGACGACAGTATCGAAGCAGAAAAAGCGCAGAACGATTTCCTGGCTGGCGTCCCCGCCATCGTTGAGGGCATCCGGTCGAAGAAAATCCACTGTAAGGTCTATCGCAAAGACAAGTTCCACGCCAAAGCCTACCTCACTCACGGACGCGCTGCCGTCGTCGGTTCGTTCGCGCTTGTTGGCTCCTCCAACTTCACCTTCCCGGGGCTCGTCGATAACATCGAGCTTAACGTCCAGATTCGCGGCCCCGAGGTCGCGCTGTTGCAGGAGTGGTATGAGCGCTACTGGTTAGAAGCGGAAGATGTAACGCCCGACATCCTGCGCACCCTGGAGCGGCACGTCCGCGATTACGCGCCATTCGAAGTTTACGCGAAGGCGCTGCACCAGCTTTTCACCCGTCACGAGCTGACCGCGAACGAGTGGGAGAAATCGCAATCGGCCCTTCACCCGGTTCTCGACCAATACCAACTCGATGGCTACCGCGCGCTAGTCGGCATCGCCCGGCAGCACGGCGGCGCGTTGCTCTGCGATGGTGTCGGCCTCGGCAAGACCTTCGTGGGCCTGATGCTCATCGAGCGTTTGGTGATGTTCGAAAAGAAGCGCGTTGTGCTGCTCGTGCCCAAGTCCGGTCGCGAATCCGTCTGGGAGCGCAATATCCGCCGCTACCTGCCGCACCTTCTCAACGGCTTCCTCTCGTTCAAAGTTTTCAACCACACCGATCTGATGCGCGGCGTCAGCGCCGACGGCCGCGATTTCCCGGACGAATTTCGCCAGCTCAAAAATCAGGCCGACGTCATCATTGTCGACGAGGCGCACCACTTCCGAAATCGCGGCCTGCGTCCCGAGTCTGGCGGCTCGCGCTACTGGAACCTCTACGACCTTTGCGAGGGCAAGCAGGTGTTCCTGCTCACCGCGACGCCGGTCAACAATCACCTCACCGACTTTCAGCATCTCATCGAATTGTTCTCCCGCGTGGATCGGCCGGCCGCGTTTGCCGGTGCGCCGCTCGGCATTCATTCGCTTCCCGGCCATTTCAAGGCGCTCGAAAAACAGCTCGCGACCATCGTCGGCGGTGCAGGGTGGGGCGAACTCTTCGACGCCAACCAAGTCGAGGCCGAGCAGGTTCTTTTCAACGACCGCCTCTTTCGCGAACTCGTCGTCCAGCGCAGCCGGGCTTTCGTCAAACAGAGTCAGCTTCAGCAGGGTGCGAAGGAAGCGCAGTTTCCCCACAAGGAGCCGCCGCGGGTCGCAGAGTATTCGGTCAAGAAAACCTACGGCCACATCCTCAGTCGCGTCGAGGTGGCCTTTGCAAAGGAGAAACCACTCTTCGCCTTGGCGCCCTATTATCCCTTGGCCTATTTCAAGGGCGACCTCTCGACGATCGAGGGCTTCGAGGAAGGCCGCCAACGCGGACTGGTTCGCCTCATCCGGGTCCAGTTCCTAAAACGGTTCGAGAGTTCGATCACCGCGTTCGAGCAGTCGTGTCAGAACCTCCTGCTCAAGCTACTGGCCTTCGTGAAGGTCAATTCGGAGACGCCAGGGGAACAGAAGCGTTTCGATAAGTGGCAGACCCTTCACTCTGAGTTGCTCGATCATATCCGTGAGCGCCGGCAGGAACTCAACGCTGACGACGAGGCCGAAGAAAACGACGAGGAACTCGCCGATGAATTCGCCGATCACTTCACGCCGCTCGTCCGCGAGAACTACAAGCTCGATGAAATCTTCGCCGATACCTACGGCGACCTCGATACGCTCATCCAGTTTTTGGAGGAACTGAAGACGTTCACGCCGGCGCACGACGACAAGCTCGCGGCTCTCGTCAAACTCCTGAAGTCCGATCCCGAGCTCAAGGGCCGCAAGGTTCTCATCTTCTCGGAATTCATGTCGACGGCGCGCTATCTCAAGCGCGAGTTGACCAAGGCCGGGCTCGATGCTGTTGACGAGATTGACAGCGCCACCAAGCGCGACCGCGCCGAGGCGCTCCAGCAATTCTCCCCTTACTACAATGGCATCACGTCCGCCGACCTCGTCGCGAAAGGCCTGAAAGAAACGCGCATCCTCATCGCCACGGACGTGCTCGCTGAGGGCCTCAACCTTCAGGACGCGACGCGCCTCATTAACTACGACCTCCACTGGAATCCCGTGCGCCTCATGCAGCGCATCGGCCGCGTGGATCGCCGCCTCAGTCCCGAAATCGAGGTGCGGCTCATCAAGGATCACCCGAAAGAGAAAACCCGCCGCGGTCGCGTGGTGTATTGGAATTTCCTCCCGCCGGACGAACTCGAAGACCTGCTCAAACTTTTCGGCAAGGTCGCGCAAAAGACGCTCCGCATCTCCAAGGTTTTCGGCATCGAGGGCCGCAAGCTCCTCCGCCCCGAGGATGACTTCGATGCGCTGAAGGATTTTCTCAGCACTTTCGAGGGCTCCACGACTCAGACCGAAAAAATGCAGTTGGAGTTGGAGCGTTTGCTCGCCGCCGACCCCGCGCTGGCCGGCCGGCTCGCGGCACTGCCGGGTCGTGTCTTCAGCGGCAAGGCCCACCCGCAGCCCGGCACGCAGGCCGTGTTTTTCTGCTACGCGCTGCCGGGTGAAAATCGTGACACCCAGCAGTGGGACGAATCCTCGGGTCGGGCCGCGTGGTATCTCTGGCTCGTCGCCGACGGCCGCATCCTCGATCAGCCCGAGGAAATTCACGCCACCATCCGCTGCGAGCCGCCGACGCCGCGCGAATGCGCCATTGCTGCGCCCACTCTCCGCGACATCCGCCTGAAACTCGAAAAGCACATCACGCAGACTTACCTGAAAAAAGTGCAGGCCCCGGTCGGCGTGAAGCCGGTGCTCAAGTGCTGGATGGAACTGAACTGACCCATGAACTTTATCCAAACCAGCCGGGACATTCCTCACTCCTCCGCAGAAATCTGCCTCAACCTCTGGTATTTCGTGGACGACTCCGGCGTTGTCCTCCGGTTGGCGGGCAAGGCCTACGCCCTCACGGGCACGGACGACCAAAAACTGGCCGCTCTGCATCTCCTGTCTGGTGCTGACCATCTCACCGCCACTCACGGAAGCGTTCCCTCAAACTTTCGGTTCGCTTCCGAGCATGGTGAACTGAAGGGCGCGATACCCGTCAGCGGCATTCACCAGAGTCACGGGGACGTGTTCGGAGCTCTCATCAACCAGATCGAGCGCGAGCTGCCCAAGTGCATCCGCTCGGTCGCAGATAACCTCGAGCAATTCGTAATGAAGATTCCGGCAAACCCGCTCTGCGTGACCACGGCCGTTTACGAACGAGTAGATGGTGAACTCGTCGCTCGTGTTGGCAAACGCGACTAACCGCCATGTCTCCCGCCAATCTTGATCGGCTCCGCGGCATCAAGACCCTGCCCCAGCTCATCGCCTACCTGCGCGACGTGCTCGACTGGCCCATCGAGTCCGACGACACCGCCGAAATCACGTTCGACTACACCGCCGCCGAACTCGGCCTCGACGAAAAAGCCGCGGTCCGCATCAAGGAAATCAAGCAGCTCCGTCCGCTCGCGAGCGGGCAGCCTTGGGGCATTTTCTTCATCAACTTCGAAAAGAAGCGGCTCCCCGTCGTCGCCATGAGGCGCATCCTGCGCGCTCTTGCCGTCCGCAAACGTGAATCCGCCAACAAGGCGGAACGCCAAGCCTGGCAGTCCTCCGACCTGCTCTTCATCTCGGCCTACGGCGAGGACTCGGACCGCGCGCTCACCTTCGCCCACTTCGTCGAGAGCCCCGACCTCAACCTCGCTGAGCTGCGTGTCCTCGGCTGGGACGACGACGATACGCCGCTCAAACTCGACTACGTCGTCCGCACCCTTGGCGAAAAACTCCGCTGGCAGGACGACTTCGCCACTCATCCCAAAAAATGGCGCGCGCAGTGGTCCGAAGCCTTCCGCATCCGCCACGGCCACGTCATCCGCACCTCGGCGGAGCTGGCGCTCGCCCTCGCCGTGCTTGCCCGCCGCATCCGCGCCCGCGTCTCCAAGATTTTGGAGATGGAGGCCGGCACCGGCGAGATTCGCACGCTTCAGCGCGCCTTCCGCATCGGTCTCATCCACGATCTCGACGATGCCGCCTTCGCCGACATGTTCGCGCAGACGATCACCTACGGGCTGTTCTCGCTCGCGTGCCGGCGCACACATCCCGGTGCGGGCACGGCGTTCGTGAAGGACGATCTTTCGCACTACTTCACCAGCCCGTTCCTGAAAGAGATGCTCGGCATTTTCCTCGGCATCAAAAGCCGCAAAGGGAAAATCGATTTCGACGAACTCGGCATCAGCGACGTGACCGACCTGCTTACGAGTGAAGACACAAAGATGGAGGCGGTGCTGATCGAATTCGGCAACAAGACCCGTGGCGAAGACCCGGTCGTTCACTTCTACGAGGATTTTCTCAGCGCTTACAACAAGCAGCTCAAGGTGCAGCGTGGCGTCTTCTACACCCCGAAGCCGGTCGTCTCCTACATTGTCCGTAGCGTTCACGAACTCCTGCAAACCGAGTTTGGTCTCGTCGACGGTCTCGCCGACACCACCACGTGGGGTGAGATGGTGAAAAAACATTCCGATCTGAAACTTCCGCCGCTCACCGACGAGCCTGGCGAAAAGCGAAAGATAAAGCCCGACGAGCCGTTCGTCCAAATTCTCGACCCCGCCACTGGCACCGCTACGTTCATCGTCGAGGTCATCGAAGTCGTCCATCGGCACCTCGAAGCGAAGTGGAAACAGCAACGCCTCACCGAAGTTCAGCAGCGCGCCGCCTGGAACGCCTACGTGCCGAAGCATCTGCTGCCTCGGCTACACGCGTTCGAGCTGATGATGGCGCCCTACGCCATCGCGCACATGAAGGTCGGCCTGAAGCTCGCAGAAACCGGCTACCAATTCGCAGCCGACGAACGCGCCCGCATCTACCTCACCAACGCTCTCGAACCAAAGGTCAGCCAGCTCCCGCAGCTCGGATTCGAGGCACTCGCTCGCGAGGCCAAAGAGGTGAACGAAATCAAATGGTATAAGCGCTTCACCGTCGTCATCGGCAACCCGCCATATTCGGGTATTTCGTCGAATATGTCTGAGCAAGCGCAACGCATTGTTGATGCTTACCGGTTCGTGGACGGCGCAGCGCTGAACGAGAAGAAGGTCTGGCTGCAAGACGACTACGTGAAGTTCATTCGCAAAGCGCAGACAACAATCGACGTCACGCGCGTCGGTGTTCTCGGTTACATCACGAATCACGGCTATCTCGACAATCCGACCTTTCGCGGGATGCGGCAGAGCCTCATGGGAACATTCCCGCGTCTGCGTGTGCTCGACCTCCACGGAAACGCCAACAAGAAGGAGCAGTCGCCCGATGGTTCAGACGACAAAAACGTCTTCGACATTCGGCAAGGGGTTGCCGTGTGCCTCGCGACGAGAGGCGCCGCGAACGCCACTGTCGAGCGCGGCGAGCTATGGGGCTCACGTGAGTCAAAATATCAGTGGCTCGCAAGTCACGATGTTCGCAACAGCGGGCTTACTGCACTTACACCTCAATCACCTTATTATTTCTTCGAGACTCAACGCTCGGAGACCGATCCCACTTATCAGGCGGCCCCTCCGGTAAACGAAATATTTTCCCTATTAAATTCGGGCATTGTTACCGCGCGTGATGGGCTGGTCCTAGACTTGGAGTTGTCGGTTCTCCGTGAACGAATCGCAGAATTTCGTAATCCCAAGCTATCGGACTCGGAAATCACAGCTCGTTATGACCTCGCCGAGAACTATATGTGGAGGGTTAGCGATGCGCGGAAGCAGTTAAAGGCGGTTAAGGACTGTGAGCCGTTTTATACAGAGGTTCTCTACCGACCTTTCAACACCCGGCATATCTTCTTCCATCCTTCGGTAGTCTGGCGTCCTCGAATGGACGTGATGCGCCAAATGGGTCGGAAGAATCTCGCGCTAGTTACAACGAGGCAAACTCAAGACCCTTTTGGCGCACTGGCCACTCGGCTGATAGTTGGACATAAGTCGGTAGCGGCATACGACATCAACAGTGTTTTTCCGCTCTACACTTACCCGGAACATGATGAGCAGCGTGACCTCCTCACTTCGAGCGAACGAGTTCCCAATTTCACGCCACGGTTTCTAAAGACCATAGCAGCGGCACTCGATGTCCGCCAAGACGGGCTGCATGGTCTCCCAGCTGGCCTCACCCCCGAAGACATCTTCCATTACACCTACGCGGTGTTTCACAGTCCCGGCTACCGGAGCCGCTACGCGGAATTTTTGAAGATCGATTTCCCGCGCCTGCCGTTGACCGAGAGTCTGGAGCTGTTCCGCGCGCTGGCCCGGCTCGGTGGCGAACTCACCGGCCTGCACCTGCTCGAATCGCCCAAGCTTGATCAGCCTGTCACGGAATGGGCCGGCGACCGGAATCCCGAGGTCGAAAAAATCTCGTGGGCGAAAAACACCGTGTGGGTGGACAAGGCGCAGACCGCCGGCTTCCGCGGCGTGCGCGAGCCCGTCTGGAATTTTCACATCGGCGGCTACCAAGTCTGCGAGAAATGGCTGAAGGACCGCAAAGGCCGCACGCTCACGAAGGACGACATCGCCCACTACCACAAAATCGTCTTCGCCCTCTCCGAAACCATCCGCCTCATGGCCGAAATCGACCAAGTGATCGAAAAACACGGCGCCTGGCCCGGCGCGTTTGCAACGGCGTCCGTAAGCGCATCCGAACCAAGTGCGACTTCCGCAAAAGCACCAAAGCCCGACCTCGGCCTCCGCACCGAAGACGAATTGCCGTTAGCCTAACCGAGCCCGAGTTTACTCGCACCTTCTACATCGTCTCCGCGGAAACCCAAATCCGCCGCACTCGCGGCGTTTCGCGCAGCGCCTACTTTGCGTTGCGGCTCCTGACGACCTGATGCTTGCCGTCGGGCTGAATGATTTCAGCGACCACGGGAGTGCGATTGCCACGCAGGGCGTCACAAATCCGTCGGTGTAGCTCAGTAAACTTGAAGCGCGAGTATTCTTCGCCGGTGAGCATCAGAAGCGGGCTGCCATATTCCTGCGGACTGCGAACCGTTCCCTTGAGCGAATATTCGGTGACGAAAACAACCGCTCGGTCAAAAGGTGCATCACCATCGGTGTCGGTCTGAAGTGCGGGCGGAAGAAAAGCCGCGCAAGGATCGCCGGCTTCGTATCCGCAACCGGTCGTGGGCGAACCAATGTGCGCTGGCACCGCCTGCGCCGTGACTTCGATCCATTCGCAGTTTAGATGTTCGTCTCCCTCCTTGGGGAACTTCAATTTCCACAATGTGGCGTAGATGCTCATGCGACGATGACGCGTCGGTCAGCCCACACGCAGCGTATGCTCCGGCCACTCGGTGAGCGTGCCGGCGTCGTGGGTGGCGAGTTTGTAGCCGGTGTCACGGGCGATCTGCACCAGCCACGTGTCCATGATCTGCCGGTGGCCGGTCGCTTTCTCCAGCAGGGCACGGGCCGGGCGTTTGGGTGCGACGATCACGAGACCGGGATGAGGACCGCTCAACTCCGTTTCCACCACGGTCAAAGCCGCAGCGGAGGTGAGCGCGCCGGAACCCATCACTTTCGGATTCATCAGCAGGCGCACGGCGGCGAGATACGTCTCGCTCGCGATACCCCAGCCACTGGGTTTGACTTTATCCAGCCAGCGGCGGGAGAGCGCGTGGCTGGGGTGGCTGCGCACGAGGGCCGCGAAGAAAACGTCGTTGTCCAGCAGGGCCTTCATCTCAGTCGTAGAGCGCTCCGTTGATCAGCGCCGGGGTGAGCTTGGGAGCGTCGGCTGCGGCGCTGATCACCACGCGGCCCGGCGTCAGATCGATGCGCGGCTTTTTCGCGGCCGGCGCGCCATAGGTTTTGCGGACGGCGTGGGACACCAGAGACGTGAGCGAAGCGGCTTTTCTCCCGCCGCGCCGGGCGGACTCCAAGCGTAGCACCTGGGCGATGTCGTCGGGGAGATCGAGGGTGGTTTTCATGAATATGGTTTTATGGCGAATGGGGTTTCGGTCAAGGGACCATTCGGAATGGGAGGGTTGCTCGTCACCGTCTTCGCCCGGGTCGGGCTTGCCCATGTCCACAGCGCTTGCCAGAGGGCGGGCAAGCCTTGCTGTCAAAACTAAGCCGGCTGCCTTCACCGAATTCAGTCGGCTGCTGGATGACGGACTGCGGCGAGACGCCACAGCCACTCAGATGAGGCAGGCAAGATACCTGCGCTACGGAAGGTCAGGCTGGCGCGTTTTCGGCATAAGCCTCAGGCGTGCGCGTCTGACGACGCATAAGCCTCCATCCCCACGCACGAGCACACGAGATTCCGGTCGCCGTAGACGTTGTCGACGCGGCCGACGCTCGGCCAGAACTTGCTGGCGCGCGTGAAGCGATCGGGGAAGGCGGCGACTTCACGGGAGTAGGGGTGGTCCCACACGTCGGCGCAGACGACCTTGGCGGTGTGGGGCGCGTGCTTGAGCGGGTTGTTCGTTTTGTCGGACTCGCCGTTGGCGACGGCCTGCATCTCGCCGTGGATCGAAATCATCGCGTCGCAGAAGCGATCCAGTTCCGACTTCGCCTCGCTCTCGGTCGGCTCGATCATGAGCGTGCCGGGGACGGGGAAACTCATCGTGGGCGCGTGATAGCCGTAGTCCATGAGGCGCTTCGCGGCGTCTTCGACTTCGACGCCGTGCTTTTTCCAGGCACGGAAATCCACGATGCATTCGTGCGCGATCAGGCCGGCGTTGCCGCGGTAGAGCACGGGAAAGAATTTTTCCAAGCGCTGGGCGACGTAGTTCGCGTTCAGGATCGCGATCTTGGTGGCCTCGGTGAGGCCGTCGGGTCCCATCATGCGGATATACATCCACGAAATAACGAGGATGCTCGCGCTGCCATACGGCGCGGCGGAAACCGCGCCGTTGGCGGCGGAAGGAAGGAGGTGGGAGGCGAGAGGTGAAATTCCTCCGGCCTCCGGCCTCCCGCCTCCCACCCCGTCGCGCGCGAACGCGACGTGACCGGGGAGAAAAGGCGCTAGATGGGCGGCGACGCCGATGGGGCCCATGCCGGGACCGCCGCCGCCGTGCGGGATGCAGAACGTTTTGTGGAGATTCAGGTGGCAGACGTCAGCGCCGATGTGGCCGGGCGAAGTGAGGCCGACCTGCGCGTTCATGTTCGCGCCGTCCATGTAAACCTGGCCGCCGCTCGCGTGAATCGCGGCGCAGATGTCTTTGATACTGCTCTCGAAGACGCCGTGCGTGCTCGGATAAGTCACCATGAGCGCGGCGAGATCGTGCGCGTGGGCGGTGGCTTTCGCGCGTAGATCGGCGACGTCGATGTTGCCGTTGGGATCGCAGGCGACGGGGACGACCTTGAAACCGCACATCGCGGCGCTGGCGGGATTGGTGCCGTGCGCGCTCGTGGGGATAAGGCAGATGTTACGATGGCCGTCACCGCGCGACTCGTGATAGGCGCGGATAACGAGGAGACCGGCGTATTCGCCCTGCGAGCCGGCGTTGGGCTGGAGCGAGACGGCGGCGAAACCGGTGATTTCGCTGAGCCACGTTTCGAGATCACGGAAGAGTTTTTGGTAGCCGCGGGTTTGCGCGGTCGGGGCGAAGGGATGCAGTTTGCCGAACTCCGGCCACGAGACGGGAAACATCTCGCTGGTGGCGTTGAGCTTCATCGTGCACGAGCCGAGCGAGATCATCGAGTGGCACAGCGAGAGGTCCTTCGCTTCGAGCCGCCGAATATAGCGGAGCATCTCGTGCTCGGTCTGGTAGCGATTGAACGTTGGGTGGGTAAGAAAGGCAGAGCTGCGCGCGTGGGAGGCGGGGTAGGCGGCCAGTTGAGAGTTGAGAGGTGACAGCTGAGAGTTCGAACCAAAGAAGCCCAGCAATGCGGAGACGTCTTCCATGCTCGTCGTCTCGTCGATCGCAATGCCGACCGTGCTCTCATCGATGTGCCGCAGGTTGAAATGCTTCGCCTCGGCGGCGGCGTGGATTTTTTTCGCATCGATGCCGCCGACCGTGAGCGTGTCGAACACGGGCTCGCGGTTAACCTTGGCACCCGCGGCGCGCAGCCCGGCGGCGAGCAACTCGGTGAGGAGTTTCACGCGGCGCGCGATTTTTTTCAGGCCCTCAGGCCCGTGATAGACCGCATACATCGACGCCATCACCGCGAGGAGAACCTGCGCGGTGCAGATGTTGCTCGTAGCCTTGTCGCGGCGGATGTGCTGCTCGCGCGTGCCAAGCGCGAGGCGCATCGCGGGATCGCCTTGGGCGTCCTTCGAGACGCCGACGAGCCGGCCGGGCATCTGGCGCTTGAACGCGTCCTTGGTGGCGAGAAAACCCGCGTGCGGTCCGCCGAAACCGAGCGGCACGCCGAAGCGTTGCGCGGACCCGACGGCGACATCCGCTCCGAATTCGCCCGGGGCGCGGAGAAGCGTGAGCGCCAGCAGATCGGTGGCGACGATGGTGAAGGCGCCCGCGGTGTGGGCGGCGGCGAAGAATTTCTCGAAGTCGTGAATCGAGCCCGTGGTGTCGGGGTATTGCACGAGCACGCCGAAGCAGTCGGCCGTCGGCACGAACGTGCGGTGATCGCCCACGATCACCTCGATGCCGAGGGGCTTCGCGCGCGTCTTCACGATGTCGATCGTTTGCGGGTGGCATTTTTCCGAGACGAAGAAGAGGCGGTGGCCCGCGGCGTCGCCTTCCTTGAGGCGGTGGCACATCATCATCGCCTCGGCCGCGGCGGTGCCTTCGTCGAGCATCGAGGCGTTGGCGATTTCGAGCGCGGTCAGCTCGGTGACGAGGGTTTGGAAATTGAGCAGCGCCTCGAGCCGGCCCTGGGAAATCTCCGCCTGATACGGCGTGTAGGCCGTATACCAGCCGGGGTTTTCCAGGATGTTGCGCTGGATGACGCCGGGCGTGTGCGTGTCGTGGTAGCCAAGGCCGATGAAGCTGCGGCACACGCGGTTTTCGCCGGCGATGGCGCGCAGCTCCGCGAGTGCCGCACTCTCGCCGATGGCGGCCGGGAGTTTCAGCGGCTCGCGGCGAATCTGCGCCGGGACGGCGGCATCGGCCAGCGTGTCGAGGGACGCGTAGCCCAGACTGGCGAGCATCGCGCTCGTGTCCGCGCGTGAATCACCGTGGTGACGGCGGGCAAAGGTGTCGGTCGGGGCCAGGAGATCGCGGAGCGAGGACATGCGAGGAAAGACGCACGGTAGGATCACCCTCGGGTCGTGCAACCGCGATTTGTTCCAGTGTGACCGCGAAGCTCCGCGCGCGCTGATACGCCGGCGACGCGCGGTAACACCGTCGCCACACGGGCGACGCCGCGAAGTTTCAATGCGCCGATTGACGAAGCGAGTGAGTGGACGCCACGTTCGGGGCGCCGCCTCCACGTCGACCGTTTCCCCGCACTTCCATCGCGTCATGAAAAAAATCGCCCTCACGTTTGCGTTTCTCGCCGCCGGCTTCGCCCCGGTGTTGGCCCAGTCCGTTTCGCTGACCACGCTGTCCTACGCTCAGGATTTCAACGGCCTCGCCGCTACGACGCTGTCTGCCACCACGGGGACGCAGGTGGCGCTCAACGGAGCTTCCGGATGGGAAGCTGCGAAATTGAGCGGAACCGGAGCCACCCCGATGCCGTTCGCCATCGACAACGGAGCCTCCACTACCGGGGGTATTTTCAGCTACGGTGCCACGGCCGCCGCCGACCGCGCGCTTGGAGCGCTTGCCTCGGGGACGAACATCCCCGCTTTCGGCGCGTCCTT
>JANNEY010000393.1:0-17895 GCA_031379235.1 Opitutaceae bacterium
GCAGCCACGCGATGCGCGCGCGCAGATCCGGCTTCAACGCTGCCAAGCCGGCGGCCGGTTCCGCCAGCAACGCACTGATACGGGCAAAGGCTTCCGTCACTCCCGCCGCATCCCGCAACTGCAGCGCCCGCGCCAGACTCCACTCCGCCTGCCAGCGATTCTCCAAATCAAACGCCGGATCACGCTCCACTTCGTCGAGGACCTTGGCGGCATCGCCCGTGCCGGCACGGATTTCAGCCAGCACGCGCATATACATCAGCGACGCAAGCCGGTCCGGCTTCAGCTCCGCCGGCCGCTCCCGCAGCACGGCCGCATAGGCATCGGCGGCATTGCGATAATCCCCCGCGCGAAACGACGCCTCCGCCACGAACACGCCCAGGTCGGCCCGCGCCTGCATATATCCCCCCGAGCCCGGCGTGCTCCCCGCCAGCACGATCAGATCGGCCCGCGCCTTGCGCGCGTAATCCGCTGCCAACCGGTAACGCGCCTGCTCCCAGGCCGCCTGCGTCAGGACACCGAGCGCGTGCACCCGCAGCGGCGAGAGCGGAAATTGCTTCAAGAGCGCCCCGGCGTCTTCCTCCGCGCGCGCAAATTCCTTGCCCACCACCGCGAGCTGCGCGCGGTAAAACAACAGGCTCTCCAAAATCGGATGCGGCGGCCGCACCGCGATGAGCCGGTCCAGATCATCGCGAAACTGTTTGCGCGCCGGCTCCTCACGTGAGGCGTCGGCGAGCAGCTGCAGCGCCTGACGCTGACGCTCTGGTTTCGAGCCGTTTTCCAGGAGCTGCGTGAGCGCGTTGCGCCCCGCCCCGCCCCGTGCGCGGTCACCGATCATCCCGAGCGTGAAGCGCAGTTCGTCGATTACTCCCCGTTCCCGCGCGGGCACGGCGCGCAACGCCCGCTCCAGCGTCGTCACGGCCTCGGCCCGCTGTCCGCTCTCGGCCAGCATCACGGCGTAGCTCCGGGTCGCATCGTAGCCGAGCGCCTGACCGAGGAAACGTTCGGCGGTATCCCTCGCCTGCTTCAGCACCGCCTCGCTCGGCCGGCCAAAGATGCGCAACCCCACCTGCTCACGCGCGAGTTGGAACCGCGCCCGCGTCAGCTCCGTCTTCGCCGCGGCCTCGGCCCTCGCATAAAATTCCCCCGCCCGCCTCAGGTCGCGCACCGCCGCGGTATCCCAGAGCGCCCCGGTGAGAAACCAATACCACGCGCGATCGGCGTCCGCGACTTCGTCGGCTTTGATCGCGTCCCACTGCGCCTGTGCATCCCCGCGCCGCCGCGCCTGAAACGCCGCGAGGCCCAGCCGCAACCGCCACGCCGCGCCGCGTGGCTCGGGCATCGCCTGCAACACCGCTTCCGCTTCCTCGCTGCGGCTGGCGTCGAGCAGCGCAGTCGCCAGCGCCAGACTCACATCCACACGATCGACTCCGGGCGCGTCGAGCAACTGCCGGTAAAGATCCGCCGCCAGCGAGGGCAGACCGAAATCGTGCGCCCGCTGCGCGGCGGCCAAGGCCAGAATTTCGCGGCCCGCGATCGCGGGCGTGGTTTTGCCGGCGAGCGGCGCCGGCGTGGTCAGCGGCGGTTGCGCGCGGGCGGCCGGCATGACCGCACTGAGCAGGGCCGCCGACGTCAGATAAAAAAAATTCCAAGGGCGTGTCACGCAACCGCCACGTTGCTCGCCCCGCTGGAAACAATCAACCGCGTTGTAAATAGTTCCGACTCGCGCGAGCCGGCTTTCGCCGCACAGTGGCCGGCGAACTCGTTATTGCTCCAACCCATCACCACCATGTCTCCCGTCCTGATTGTCCTCGGTGTCCTCGTCCTGATTGTCGTCGTCCTCGCCATGTGGGTCGCCGGCATCTACAATAAGCTGGTCGAACTCCGCAACCGTTTCAAAAACGCGTTCGCGCAAATCGACGTGCAGCTCAAGCGCCGCTACGACCTCATCCCGAATCTCGTCGAGGTCGCCAAGGGCTACATGAAGCACGAGAGCGGCACACTCGAGGCCGTCATCAAGGCGCGAAACATCGCGCAGGCCGCCGCGCAGACGGCCGCCGCCAATCCCGCCGACGCCAACGCCATGAAGGGCCTCATGTCCGCCGAGGCCGGCCGCGGCGGCGCGCTCTCGCGCCTCATGGTTGTCTCCGAGGCGTATCCCGATCTCAAGGCCAACCAAAACATGATGCAGCTCACCGAAGAGCTGACCTCGACGGAAAACAAAGTCTCCTTCGCCCGGCAGGCCTACAACGATGTCGTCATGGCCTACAACACCGCGCGCGAGACCTTCCCGAATGTGATCTTCGCCGGCATGTTCGGCTTCCAGCCCGCCGAGCTCTTCAAGATCGACGACCCGACGGAACGGAACGCGCCGAAGGTGAGTTTTAACTGAGCAATCTGGACGTGCGGTATCATGTGGCGGCGAAAAAAACTGCATGACGTCTTCCTAGAAGGCCACGAGAACGTCGCGCGCCGCAAGCGCCTCGCATGGCCGTTTATTTGGGCCATTGTCATCGCTGTTTCAATCTCCACTCTGCACGCGCTCGGATTCCTCGGGAAATCTTCTCCTCCCAAATCACCGATGAGTTTACGCCAAGCCTCGGTCGATATCCCTGCTCGTTCGGTGTTCTGGTTCGCGATTGCTTTGCCAATTCTCATCTACACTCGGCGAAAAGGATTTTGGGAAAGTCCGCGCATTGGTGCCGAACGGAGAATCTGTCCAAAATGCCAGCACGTTCAGGCCGCAAATCCCACCGGTTGTCAGAAGTGCGGAGCACAGCTTGAGCCACTGCACACGTGGACTTGGGTTCACGCGCAAAGGAAAAAATAACTCATGGACTTCTTCGAGGCCCAGGCCCGCGCCAAGCAGCGCACGTCGCGGCTGATCGCGCTCTTCGGCCTCGCCGTCGCCGGCACGATCGCGGCGGCGTATTTCGCGGCGATTCTGATTCTGCATTTCCTCCAAGGCGGAAACAGCGAGGCACGCACGCGTTTCGGCGACTACGATCCGCGGATCTCTGAGATCGTCCTCTGGCAACCGGACATCCTCGCCTATGTCGGCATCGGCACGCTCGTCGTGGTGGGCATCGCCTCACTGATTAAGTGGCACGAGTATTCCGCCGGCGGCAGCGCCGTCGCCGAAAGCGTCGGCGGCCGGCGTGTCGATCCGCACACGACCGAGCTGAAGGAGCGGCGGCTGCTCAACGTCGTCGAGGAAATGGCCATCGCCTCCGGGACGCCGATGCCCGCGGTCTATGTGCTCGACGAGGAACTCGCGATCAACGCGTTCGCGGCAGGGCTGACGACGAGCGATGCCGTCGTCGCCGTCACGCGCGGCACACTGGAGAAACTTAACCGCGAGGAACTGCAGGGTGTGATCGGCCACGAGTTCAGCCACATCCTCAATGGCGACATGCGGCTCAACCTCCGTATCGCCGCCACCATCTTCGGCATCCTCGTGCTCGGGCTCGCGGGCCGCGGCATCCTCTGGAGCCTGCGTCACGCGCCGATTCGCTCGTCGCGCGAAAAAAACGGCAACGGCCTCGTCTTCGCCATCGCGGGCGCGGGTATCGCTCTGCTCATCGTCGGCTACGTCGGATATTTTTTCGGGCGGCTCATTCAGGCGGCGGTCTCGCGCCAACGGGAGTTTCTCGCCGACGCCTCTGCCGTGCAGTTCACGCGCAACCCGTCCGGCCTGACCGGAGCACTGAAAAAAATCGGCGGTTTCGCGCTCGGTTCGAATCTCAATTCGACAAAGAGCGCCGCCATCGGGCACTTCTTTTTCTCGCAGGCGTTCCGCTCCAATTTCGGCGGCCTCTGGGCCACGCATCCGCCGCTCGACGAACGCATCCGCGCCATCGACCCGCGCTTCGACGGCGCCATGTTCGAGCCGTCGGAAGTCGTCGATGTGGAGCACGAGTCCTTCGTCACGGCCGGTCTCGCTCCCGCGCGCCCAGCGCAGCCACCCATGCTGCCGGTCGCTGCTGCGGCCGCCGGCGTCGCCGCCATCGGCTCGCTGACTCCGGCAAGCATCGCCAACGCCCAATCGATTCTCGACGCGACACCGGACCGGCTGCGGCTCGCGGCGCAGACAACCGGCGAGGCACGGCTGCTGATCTTCGGCCTCCTGCTCGACGACGAGCCCGCCCTCCGCACACACCAGCGCAATCTCGTTTTTACCAGCAACGGCGCCGAAGCCGTGCGTCAACTCGCCGAACTCGAGCCGCACCTCGCACAACTCCGCCCCGAGCACAGATTCCCGCTGCTGCAAATCGCGCTCCCCGCGCTGCGGCAGATTCCCGCCGCGGCGCTCGCGTCGTTTCTCACCACTCTCGACGACCTCGTGCGCACGGACGAACGCGTGTCGCCCTTCGAGTTCATGCTTCAAAAGATTCTCACGCGCACGCTCGCACTCGGGCAGCGGCCCGGCGACGCCGTGGTGCAACTTCACTCCTTCAACGCCGTCACCGACGAACTCTCCGTCGTGCTCTCGATCCTCGCCCGCGCGTCGACCACTGACAGGGCGGCCGCCGCCCAGGCCTTTGCTGCCGGCGCGGCGCAGCTAAAACTGATCGAAGCGCAACTGCACTTCGCGCCCGAATCAGCCGCGACCCTCTCCTCCCTCGACGCCGCTCTCGACAAACTCGCGACCGCGAGTCTGCCCATCAAACAGCGCACGCTCGTCGCCGCTGCTGAGGTCGTCACGGCGGACGGTCGCCTGCTTGTAGCCGAGGGCGAGTTGCTGCGTGCGATCGCCGCTGCCCTCGACGTGCCGATGCCACCCTTGGCGGCGTGACTGGCGTTCGAGAAAGCAGGACTGTCATCGCGAGGAGCATAGCGCCGCCGCAATCCAGTCGGTTGCCACCGCGCGCCTAGCGCACCGCGCCATGGCAAGCAGGAGAAGATTGCAACTCTCGGCGTTCGTCCGACCGAGCGGACATTTCGTCCTCGCAGCCCCATCGCTAATACCGATGCGCGCCATCAGGTTTATCGACTAACACCCGCATCGGGTTCTCGGCTACGATGATGACGCACCGGATTTCATGTCCGGCGCGCTCAACCCAAATCCAGCCATGCGCTCGCTCTTCCTCTCCCTCGCCCAGGCCCTCGGTGTCGTGATGCTCGCCGATTTCATCTCCGGTGTCGTCCACTGGCTCGAAGACGCCTACGGCTCGCCCGACACTCCCGTCATCGGCCCACTCGTCATCCGCCCCAACATTGTGCACCACCACCTGCCGCGTTTCTTCACGCGGCTTAGTTGGTGGCAAAGCTCGCGCGATCTGCTGCTGCTCGGCGCGGCGCTGATCGGGCTCGCGTGGTGGGGCGGCTTCCTGACGTGGCACATCTGGCTCTTCGCGTTCGTGTCGGCCAACGCCAACCAGGTCCACAAGTGGTCGCACCAGACGCGCAAGGAGAACGGCCGCCTCGTTTCCTTCTTCCAGGACATTGGCGTGCTGCTCACGCCCAAGCAGCACGCGCTGCATCACTCCGATCCGAAGAACACGTTCTACTGCCCCGTCACGAATCTCGTGAACCCGCTGCTCGAGCGCGTCCGCTTCTGGCATGGCGCCGAGTGGCTCATCGAGCGCGCCACCGGCATGAGGCACCGGCCCGACACCTCAAACCGTGGCCACGGCCCCGCGCCGGCCTGGCTGGCCGACTACACGACCGTGCGTCCGGCCGTCGTCCGAGCATCGCCTTGCGTCACGTGCCCGCGCCGCCTTGATTCCACCCACCCCGCCACGTGCAGCGGCACCTGCGCCAGTTCCAGCCACACGCGTGCCCATCCTGAAACCGCGACACTTTCTCTTTCCCCAGCAAAATGAAAACTGCCCAGCATCCCCGCTCCGTCCTCCGTCGTGCGACCGTGCTCGCGCTTCTCCCCGCCGCGCTCGCCGCGCAGGGCGTCGTCCAGCTCGAAGCCTTCAACGTCTCAGCGCAGAAGCGCATCCAGTCTGTGGCCGACGTGCCCGTGCCTATCACGGTTTACACGGGCTCGTTTCTCGAGCGCACCGGCGTGACCGATTTCAAGAGCCTCGCGCCGCTCGTGCCCGGGCTTTTCATTCAGGAACAGTCGCCCAATAATCCCGGCATCAACATCCGCGGCATCACCACCGACAGCGGCGATCCGCGCGCTGAGACGCGCATCTCGATCTTCCAAGATGGTGTCTCCATCGGCCGCTCCCGTGCGAGCGTCGTTGAGCTGTTTGATCTCGAACGCGTCGAGGTCCTGAAAGGGCCGCAAGGCACGCTCTTCGGCCGCGGCGCGGAGATCGGCGCGATCTCCCTCGTGCAGACCAAGGCGAAGAACGAATCCTCCGGCGAACTCACGCTCGGCTTCGGCGACTTCAGCGAACGCCGCGCCTCCGGCCACGTGAACACCGTGCTCGCCAAGGACGAGCTCTTCGCCCGCTTCGCCCTCGCCTACCGCGAGCACGATGGCGTAATCGACAACCTCGCCGACGGCTCAACGCTCAACGGCAAGAAAACCCTCGCGCTCCGCGGCGCGCTGCGCTGGCAACCCACGGCCGCAACGACCGCCGACCTGCTCGTGAACTGGCAGCACGACACGCCGCCCGGCACCGCCTTCACGAGCGGCGTCATCCCGAACTCGCGCGATAGCACGAGTCCGTTCGCCGCCGCCGAGCTCAATCGCGGATCGAAGCTCGGCACCGACCGCACCGTCGGCGGCGTCACCGCCATCGTCGCGCACGAGTTTTCCAAGAACGTCTCGCTCACCAGCATCACCGGCTGGCGGCAATACGACTCCTACGAGAACTTCGACGCCGACGGTTCGCGACTCCCGCTGCTCGAGTTCGCCGAGGATTCGCGCGGCCGGCAGGTCAGCCAAGAGGTGCGCGTGAACTTCAACGACGGCGGCCGCTTCAGCGGTTTCGCCGGCGCGAGTTTCTTCAGCGAAAGCGGCGCGAGCCGCGTGCCGTTCTATCAGGACGAGCGCCAGCTCTGGCCGTTTCTCGCCGGCTCGTTCCGCGACGGCCTGATTGGCGGCGGACTGCCGGCGTCGCTCGCCAATGCCTTCGTGCCGCCCGCCAATCCGTTCGTGCCGCAGGCCGCGCTCCCCCTCACGTTCGCCGGTTTCGCCACCCCGGGTTTGCCCGCGCAACTCCGACCGCTCGCCGGCCTCGCCGGCGCGCCGCTGCGCCCCTCGCGCACAGATGACTACACGCAATCCGGGCGCACCCGCGCTTTCGATGTGTTTGTCGACGGCTCGTGGCGCGCGACGGATCAACTCGAGTTCACCGCCGGCCTGCGCCTCACGCACGAAAATCTCACCTCGGGCTACGTGGTGAACAACGACACGGCGTTCCAAACCCTCGGCTTCATCGTCAACTCCATCCCAGGCTATCCCTACCTCCCGTCCGGCGGCAAACGCGAGGCCAGCGCTTCTGCCTCGTCGTGGGACGGACGCTTGATCGGGCGTTACGAGTTTTCGAAAACGCTCAACGCCTACGCCAGCGTTTCGCGCGGCCATCGCCCGCGTGCGCTGCTCCTCGATTCCACGACGACCACCACGGCGCGCGAGGAGAACGTCATGAACTACGAGGCCGGCCTCAAGGGCTCGCTCGCCGCCGGCCGCGTGCAGTGGAACGCCTCCGCCTATCACTACGACTACGCGCACTTCCAGACGACGGTGCAGAGCCTCGGCCGCTTCACCACCCTCGACGCCGGCAACGCCACCGGCCGCGGCCTCGAGGCCGGCGTTCAAGGCCGCGTCGCCGATCATGTCACGCTCTTCGCCAACGCCGCGCTCACCCGCGCGACGTTCGACGACACCGGCGACAATGGCGCGCGCCAGCAATACGCCGGCTTCGCTTTCCGCCTCACGCCGCGCCGCACCGTGTCGCTCGGCGGCACCTACACGCTGCCCCTCGAGGGCGCGGGCCAGATTTTCGTCACACCGATCTGGACCTACAAGTCGCAGCACTACTTCGAGGACAACAACGCCTCCTTCGGCTACGGCCTGAAGCAGGACGGCTACGGCGTCGCCAATCTCCGCGTCGGCTGGCGCTCGCCGAAGGGCAAATGGGAGATCACCGCGCGCGCCGAGAATCTCTTAGACAAGCAATACCTGATCGACGCCGGCAACACCGGCGGCTCATTCGGCATCCCCACCTTCGTCGCCGGCGATCCGCGCCGCGTGGGCGCGCAGGCTACCCTGCGGTGGTGAGCAAGTCCGCTCCGAACAAAATCACGCCCGCAAAAATCCCATCTGGCATCGCGAGGAGCGCAGCGCCGTGGCGATCCATATGAAATTCCTGCTGGATTGCCACGGCGCGCTTCGCGCACCTCGCAATGACAAGATCATCTGGGCGAGATAAACCATTCTCACTCCCCCTCCTCCCGCACCCAGTCCGGCCACAACTCGCGCGCGTAGCGCCGCGATTCCTCCAACACGAGCTGGATGAGCGGCGTCGCCTCGCCCTGCCACATGATCGCCACCTCCACCGAATCAAAACCCTCTAACGGCAGAACGCGCACGCCGCCATGCTTCAGGATTTCGGGCACCGCCACGGTCACGCCCAACCCGTAGCCGCGCTCGACATATCGCACCACGAGTTCCAGCGAACTCGCCTCGATCGCCGTGGGCCAGGTGACGCGGCGCCGCTGGAGGCCCTTGCGGAAAATGCGGCAAATCGCCTCCGTCGGCGGCACCGTGATCAGCGGCTCGGCGATTTCACGCTGCTGCCAAAGCTCCGCCGCGGATTTCAGTTTCGTGTCGCGCGGCACCACGAGCACCAGCGGCATCCGCAGCATCCGCGCGCAGCTCAACCGCGCCGGCGGCCGCCCCTCCAGCGGCGTAATCGCCAGATCGATCTCGTGGTCGCGCAGCCACGCCTCGAGTTCCTGCGTGGAGCCGGAACGCAGCGCGAGCCGCATCTGCGGATGGTGCGCGCGCAACCGATCCACCACCGAATGGAGGTGCTCGCGGATGATCAGTTCCGCCGCGCCGACGCGCAGCCGCGGGGCCGACGCCTCGCGAATGCGATCTGCCACCGCGTCGATCCCCTCGAAGAACGGCTGCACATGTGCGAAGAGCTTCACCCCGGCTGGGGTAAGCTTGAACGGGCTGCGTTCAAACAGCTTCACGCCCACGTCCTCCTCGAGTTTTCCCATCTGCCCGCTCACCGCCGGCTGCTGGATGCCATAGGGAATCGCCCGCACCGCAGCGCTGATGCCGCCGTGCTTCGCGACGTAATAGAACAATTCGAGGTGATGGACGTTCATGGCGCTGCCTCCCTGCACCACGGCGGCTGGTCCGCGCATTTCCACTGGGGAAAGGTGGCGTTCGAATAACGCCGCAGCTCCTCGATCGCCGCCCGCACGTGGGGCGCCGGATCGCCGCTCCAGAGCACCGCCATCAGGATCGGCTCGAACCCGTCGAGCGGCAGCGCCCGCACGTCGCGATGCTTCAGGTGCCCGAGCACGGCAAGGTTGACGACGCCGCAGCCCTCGCCGTTGGCCACATAGCGCATCACGAGTTCGACCGACGTCGCCTCCAGCGTCTGCGGCCACGTGACGCGGCGGCGTTTCAGATCGCGCTGGAAATTCTGCATCACGCTCGTCGTGCCCGGCTGGCCGACGAGTGGCTCCGGGATCTTTTTTCGCGCGAGGATCTCCTCCACGTTTTTCCACGGCGCAGTGCGGTGCACGAGCAGCACGAGCGGGATGCGCGCGAGCGGGAGATGGTGCAGCTTCAGCGCCGGCCGCGCGCCCGCCGATGTCACCGCGAGATCGATTTCGCCGTCGCGCAGCCAGTTCTCGACCTGCGCCTGATGGCCCGTGTGAAGGCTGAGCCGAATCTGCGAAAACCGCTTCCGCACCTGCGGCATCACCGTCGGGATATGATCCCGCAGCACGAGCTCGGAGCCGCCGATCCGCAGCGCGGGCTTCGCCTCGGCCCGCAGCTCGGCGCCGAGCGCGCCCAGGTTTTCGAAGAACGGCTCGATGTGGGCGAACAACACTTCCCCCGCCGCCGTGAGCCGAAACGGACTGCGCTCAAAGAGCTTCGCGCCCGCCTCCTCCTCGAGTTTCCCCATCTGCCCGCTCACCGCCGGCTGCTGGATGCCGTAGGGAATTTTTCGGACGGCTGCACTGATCCCGCCGTGTTTCGCGACGTAGTAGAACAGCTCAAGATGGTGGACGTTCATCAGGGGCGCACCGAAAGAGCCACGCCCACGCCGCGGACGCAATCGCGTTTCGCTGCCGCACAACGGGCGCGGCACCCGACACGGCCCCCATCATTCCGCCCGATGGCCCGCATCAGATTTATCAACTCACGGCCCACGCGGGTTCCTGATAATCTCTGCGCACCCCCGCAGCTCTCGGCTGCCACTCCCGCCCAAGTCCCACTCGCTCCCATGAAAACGAAAGCTCCACTCCTCGCCCTCGCCGTAGTCACGGTTATCTCGTTCAGCGGTTGCACCACTGCGCCGGTCCTGCGCCCTCCGACCGCCAAACTCCGCGACAACCTCGGTCGCGTCGCCGTCGTCGCGCTCACCGACGCACCGCGGATTCGCTACCAGGTCCCCGACAGCAGGGCCGACATCGCTGCGGAAAAGCAATCGTTCGAGTTGGTTACCCCAAAGATGGTCGTCGGGAACGCCCACGGCATGGGCGGTGGACCGGAAGCCGCGATTGTCGGTGCGGTGGCGCTCACCACGCCACTGCTCGTGATGGGCGGCGCACCACTCGCGCAGGAAATCCGTCGCGCCTACGGCCTCGTCGTCGCCGATTCCGCCGCGGTCGTCGCCGCTGCGCGCGTCACGATGGACGCCGCGGTCGCCCCGGTGCGATTCGAGCAGCAACTCCGCGAAAGGCTCACCTTAGATCTGAAAGAGAAAACTGCGCTCACGACCCTCGCCGCTTCGCCGCGCGCCGCCGACACGCTCCTCGAACTCATGGTTTACGAGCCCAACGTTTCCGGCCGTGAAGGCATCAACCCCGGCCTTCGCCTCAGCCTCGGCCTGCGCGTGCGCCTCATCGATGCGCGCAGCGGTCGGGAACTCTACTACGACTACCTCGATTACCGCGGCACCAAGCACACGCTCGTCACCTGGGCCGCCAACGATGCCCGACTCTTCCGCGCCGAGATCGATCGCTGCCTCGCGCACCTGAGCACGGAGATCGTCGCGCAGTTTCTGACGCGCCCCTCCGCCGAAATCGGCGACCGCGCTGAGCTCGCCGCAGTCGGAATCGAGCGCCGCCCGCCTTCGTCCGGCTCGCCCGGCTGGTCGCTCCCGCGCGACACCCGCGCCCTCGCCCGCAACTGAAGCACGAAAGGTCCGGCCATGAAAAACCCCACTCCTCCTTTGCTCGCGGTGCTTGGCGCGGCGCTCCTGCTGACGAGCGGCTGCGTCTCGTCGAAATACAAGCTCGCGCCGACGAACACCCATCCGCCAGTCGCGCTCAATCTCACCGCCACACCCGCCCCGCCTGTCAGTCCCAGCTCGGCGAGGGGCGGAGGACAGATTGCTGAAACACAGCCATCGGTCGATACGACGGTCCAAAGCGTCATCGCCTACCAAGGTCCCGGCTCGTGGAAGCGCGAGTCGTTCTGGGACGAATACGTCGTGAGCATCGTCAATCGCAGCGCGACTCCCCTCGTCATCGAGTCCGCCACGCTGACAGACTTTCAAGGCAACACGAACGTGCCCGGGGCCGAACCTTGGAAACTCGAGGGCGAGAGTAAGACCTGGTGGCAGAAAGCGAAATCCAGTCAGACGGGAAATCTGCTGGTGCTCGGTGCGGGCGCAGTCGGCCTCGGCACGACCCTCGCCGTCGCAGCGGTCGCCGCGAGCGGTGGGCTCTTCGCACCCGCCACGGCCGCCAGCAGCGCATTGGCGGGCGCCGCGGCCGCCACCTTGGTCGTCGCGCCGATCTACGCGGTCACGGTGATGGTGATCAACTCGAACAACAAGGCGAAGGTCGTCGCCGAGTTTCAACGCCGCCGGCTCGACCTTCCGCTCACGCTTGCACCCGGCGCAACCGCGCAGGGTAGTTTTTTCTTCCGCATCTCGCCGGCGCCCTCGCGCCTCGCGCTCCGCCGCCGTGCCGGTGGCGAACCCTTCGACACCATCGTCGATCTCACCGCGCTCAGGGGGCTGCACTTCAAGGCGCCCGCGCCGCCTCCGCCCGTCAGCGCGGCTAAATCTTCCGGCCCATGAACATCAAAACCCCGCGCCTCCTCGCCACTGCCGCCACGCTCCTTGCCAGCGCGCTCCACGCCCAGACGCCGATGTCGCCGCGCTCCGGCGCGACAACCTACGACAATCTCGTGGAGTTTTCCCACGCGGGTCGCTCCGACATCCATGAAGGCTCGCGGCGACTCGGCGAGATTTCCACCACGCAGGCGCGCGCCCACACCGTGATGGCCCTGCCGGCCGATCCCCGCAACACGCTGCTCGTTGGCTTCGCGGCGCAGTGGCTGGATTTCAGTCCCCCGGCCGGAAGTCTCGTCCCTTCTCATCTCGACGCCGTCGCGTTCAAGCTTGGTTGGAACCGCACGTTCGAATCGCCGTGGACGCTGCGCGTCGAGGCCGATCCCGGCACCTATGGCGCGGGCAGCTTCGGCGCGCCGGTCGCCGTGCGCGCGATTTACGCGGCGAGCCGCGAACTTCAGTGGGCCTTCGGTGTGAACTACGACTGGCGCAGCGGCCACCCGCTCGTCGGTGGCGTAGGCGTGCGGTGGCAGGTCGCGCCGGACTGGACGCTGTCGTTGCTCCTCCCTGCGCCGCGCGTGGAATGGGCGCTCACGCGGGATTTCTCCCTTTCCGCCGGCGCGAGCCTGCGGGGCGGCACATTTCGCGTGGCCGGTGATTTCGGCCGGCAGCGCGGCCGACCGGCGTTCAATGGACAGACCGTCGACTACCGCGAAATCAACGTCGGCCTCGGCGCGCGGTGGCAACTCGCGCCCGGCACCGCGCTGCACTTGGGCGTCGGTCAGATGCTCGACCGCCGCTTCGAGTTCCACGACCGCAACTTGCTCCTCAACGGCGCCGGCGCCCCCGCGGCCCAGCTCACGGCCACGAGCGCGTTCTAGTCGCGCGGGCGAGACTCAATCCCACGGTTTCCCGCCAGAATCTCCCCCGCCTTCGTCGCGTCGAACGCACCTTCCCACTTCGCGATCACGAGGGTCGCGACGGCGTTGCCGATCAGGTTGGTGAGGCCGCGGATTTCCGACATGAAGCGATCGATGCCAAAGATCACCGCGAGCGCGGCGGGCGGGATGTTGCCGGTCGTTGAGATGGTTGCAGCCAGCACGATAAAGCCGCTACCGGTGATGCCCGCCGCGCCTTTCGATGTGAGCAGCATCACGGCCAGCAGGCCCACCTGATCAATGAGCGACATCGGCGTGTCGGTCGCCTGCGCAAGAAAGAGCGCGGCACACGTCAGATAGATGCACGTGCCGTCGAGATTGAATGAATAGCCGGCCGGCACCACGACGCCGACGACAGGCTTGGCGCAACCGACGCGCTCCAGCTTATCCATGAGCCCCGGCATCGCCGCCTCGGACGACGAAGTGCCGAGCTGGATAAAAATCTCCTCTTTGATGTGCCGCAGCAGGCGCCAGAAACGGAAGCCCGCCGCCCGAGCCACACCGCCCAGCACAAGTAAGATAAAAAGCGCGCAGGTGATGTAGACCGTCAGCAGCAGTTGGCCCAGTGAAACGAGTGATCCGATGCCGAACTTCCCAATCGTGAACGCCATCGCGCCAAACGCCCCGATCGGCGCGAGCCGGGTGATGAGCCCCACGATGCCAAACATCACGCGCGCGATTTCGTTGAGCAAGTTCATCACCGGCCGGCCGTGGTCGCCGATGCGCGCCAGCGCGAACCCGAAGAGCAGCGCCAGCAGCAGCACCTGGAGGATTTCGCCCTCGGCAAACGCGCTCACAAAGGTCTTGGGAATGATATTGAGGAAAAACCCGACCGTGCTCTGCGCCTTGCCCTGCGTGATGTAGCCGTCGATCTGCTTCGTATCGAGCTTGCTGGCGTCGATGTGCATCCCTTCGCCGGGCCGCACGACGTTGGCGACGACGAGCCCAATGATCAGAGCAACGGTCGTGAGTGCGAGAAAGTAGGCGAGCGCCCGCAGCCCCACGCTGCCGAGGCGCTTGAGGTCCCCCATCCCCGCAATGCCAGCCACCACCGTGCAGAAGATGATCGGCGCGATGATCATCTTGATCAGCTTAATGAAGCCGTCGCCGAGCGGTTGCAGCGCGAGTCCCCATTCCGGCTTCTGCCAGCCCACAAAAATCCCCAACGCGATTGCGACGACGACTTGAAGGTAAAGGGTGTCGCGTTTCTTCGCGGGCCCGCCGGCCTCAGGGGTATGATGCATCGGGGCGGACGCTGGGTAACGGGCACTGGCGCGTCAAAGCCTTGTTTACTCAAACGTGTTGCCTCTCAAGGCTCGCGCGGCTTGCGTCGATGAGTAACCCACCGTTTCGGCCATGACTTTGCTTGAAACCGCCCCACGCCGCCAACGTCTCTGAGCCCGACAGCAAACCCCGCGTCCGCCCAACATCCATCTTACCCACCATGTCCTCCCATCAAGAGCCCACCCCTCACGATCAGCCCTGCTGCGGAATCTCGACCAATATTGAGGACTATTTCCTGACGCGCCGGCAGTTCCTGAACCGCATGGGCATGGGGATCGGCGCACTCTCCCTCGCCAACCTGCTCGATCCAGCCGATCTCGTCGGCGCGGAGTCGGCCGTGAAAATCGGCAATGGTCCGCTCACGCCACGCCCTTCGCATTTTCCGGGCAAGGCCAAGGCCGTGATTCACATCTTTGCGCAGGGTGCGCCTTCCCATCTCGACACGTGGGATTACAAGCCCGCCCTTGCGAAAATGGACGGCAAGTCGATCAGCAATGATGGGCTCGCGATGGCGACACCCTTCAAGTTTTCCAAATACGGTCAGAGTGGCTTGGAGGTCAGCAGCGTCTTCGCCAAGACCGCCGAACACGCCGACGATCTCGCCGTCATCCGTTCGATGTGGACCGATATCCCGGCGCACGAAGTCGCGACGGTGTTCATGAACACCGGCTCGCTCCGCATCGCCAAGCCCAGCATGGGTTCGTGGCTCGTTTACGGCCTCGGCACCGAGAATCAAAACCTCCCCGGCTTTATCGCTCTCCGTGGCGGCGGCCTCCCGCCCGGCGGTGCCGCCAACTACCAGTCGGCCTTTCTTCCTGGCGTCTACCAAGGCACCACCATCAACACGCAGGCGCCTTCCGTGCCGCAGATGATTCAAAACATCCGCAACACCTACGTCGGCAAGGCCGAGCAACGCCGCCAGCTCGACTTCGTCCATCAGCTGAACGAAATCCACGCCCAAAACCTCCAGCGTGACGCGGCGCTTGAGACGCGCCTCGAAAGCTACGAGATCGCGTTTCGCATGCAGACCGAGGCGATGGATGCCTTCGACATCAACAAGGAGTCCGAAGTCACCCGTGCCGCCTACGGTATCACCGCCGGCGGCGGTGCCCGCGGCGGCACCAACGAGCAGGGCAAACAACTGCTCATCGCCCGCCGCCTCATCGAGCGCGGCGTCCGCGTCGTCCAAGTCTGGCACGGCGGCTGGGACCACCACCAGGACATCCAGGCCCGCATGAGCGCCAAGGCCGGCGAAATCGATCAACCGCTCGCCGCGCTCATCGCCGACCTCAAGCAGCGCGGGCTCTTCGACTCCACGCTGATCGTCTGGGGCGGCGAATTCGGCCGCAAGCCCACGCGTGACCGCAACAGCAACGACAGCGAAAAAGCCGGCCGCGACCACAACGCCAAGGCCTTCTCCGTCGTGATGGCCGGCGGTGGTATCAAGGGCGGCACGGTCCACGGCGCGACCGACGAGTTCGGCGGTGCAGCGGTAAAAGACAAAGTTCACCCGCACGATCTGCACGCCACGATCCTTCAGTGCATGGGCATGGATCACACCAAGCTCACGTATCGCTTCAACGGCCGCGATTTCCGTCTCACCGATGTCGCGGGGAACGTCGTCAAACCGATCCTCGCCTGAACGCCATGATTCCCGCCCCCCATGCTTCCGGTGTCGCCCGCCTCGTGTGAGGCGGGTCCGCGGTCCTCGCTTTCTCCGCTCTCTTTGCTTTCACCCGCGCCGCCGACATGCCCCCCGGCCACCCGGCCCCGGTCAAAATCTCGCCCGCCGATCTCCAGTTCTTCGAATCCAAGATCCGGCCATTGCTCGCGGAGAAGTGCTACAAGTGCCACAGCAAGGAAGGCGACAAAGTCCGTGGTGGGCTCCTGCTCGACACCCGCGAAGCCCTGCTGCACGGCGGCAACACCGGTGCCGCGATCGTCCCCGGTAATCCCGACAAATCCCTCCTCATCCAAGCCGTCCGCTACAAGGACGAGGATTTGCAGATGCCGCCCAAGGGCGAAAAACTCTCCGATCAACAGATCGCCGATCTCACCGAGTGGGTGCGCCGCGGCGCGCCCGATCCTCGCACCAATGTCGCGAAGGGTTCCAACGCCGCCTACGCGGGGGTCGGCAAAAATCACTGGGCGTTCAAGCCGGTGCAAAAGCCCGCGCCGCCCGCGGTCACGAACACCGCGTGGATCAAAAATCCCGTGGACAATTTCGTCCTCGCGAAGCTTGAGGCCAGCGGCCTGACGCCCAATGCGCCCGCCGAGAAAGCCACGCTTATCCGCCGCATCTATTTCGATCTGACCGGACTGCCGCCGCATCCGAAGGAGGTGCAGGCCTTCGTGAACGACACCGCGCCCGACGCCTATGCCAAGATCGTGGATCGCCTCCTCGCTTCGCCGCAATACGGCGAGCACTGGTCGCGCTACTGGATGGATGTCGCGCGCTACTCCGACACCAAGGGCGACGCCAAAGGCCAGGAAGATCTGCGTTACCCACACGCGTGGACTTACCGGGACTGGGTCATGAACGCTTTCAACGCCGACCTGCCCTACGACAAGTTCATCATCGCCCAGATCGCGGGTGACTACTATTCGAACTATCTGGAGAAGCAGGCCAAGTCCAAGACCTCGACTCCACCCGCGCGCCCGACCTCGGTCGGCAAAAACGTCGCCGGCTCGCTCGATCCCGCTATCGAGCTACCCGCCGTCGAAGTCACCGCCAATCGCACCATCGACCATCGCTGGCCGCTCGCCGCCCAAGGTTTCCTCACACTCGGCAACCAGTTCAACGGCCGCAAAGACGACATCATCGGCGATCAAATCGACGTGACGACCAAAGCGTTTCTCGGCCTCACCGTCGCCTGCGCTCGCTGTCACGACCACAAATTCGATCCGATTCCGACCAAGGACTACTATTCGCTCTACGGCGTCTTCGCCAACAGCATCCAGCCGGCCCAGCTTCCCACCCAGAAAGTGAATGTGGCGCAAACGGAGGAATTGCTCGATTACATGGCGAAGTCCGCCGAACTCGACAAACGCCAGGCTGAACTCACGGCGCGGCAAGCGGAATTCCGCCGCAACAACGCCGGCAAGGGCAAAGTCGCGGCGACCAAGATGGACTCCTCGCGCCGCGAAATGCAGCAAAAGCTCCAGCGCGATACCCGAATCCTGCAGACGGACATTGGCGACCTTGAAACGAAGCACCCCGGCGCCCCCGCACGCGTCAACGCCCTCTACGATGTGCCGCGCTCGCGCGACTACAATGTGTTGCTTCGCGGCGAAGCCGCCAACAAGGGCGACATCGTGCCGCGCCGTTTCCTCGAAGCCCTTGTGCCCGATCCAAAGAAGCGTGCCGAGTGGCACACCGGCTCTGGCCGCTGGGAACTCGCGCTCGCCATCGCCGATCCGAAGAACCCGCTCACGGCACGCGTGATGGTGAACCGCATGTGGCAGCAGCACTGGGGCACGGGCTTCGTCGAGACGCC
>JANNEY010000644.1:0-2475 GCA_031379235.1 Opitutaceae bacterium
GGGAGTCGAATCCGCGGCGGATTCGACTCCCGACCCCTTTTCCTGCGCGATGTCCGGCCGCGGAAAGGTCCGGGATCGCGGGCCGTCGGGGGCCGGCCGCGATCAACCGGAGTTTGCGTGCGTGTGCCGGCCATCGAGCGGAGTCGGAACGCCTCGCTCGCGACACGCCGTCGCCCGCCCTTCCCGCGGTCCGTGACTTCGTCGGCGGGTCGCCCCGCCGACGGTGCTTCCGTCAGGAATTTCATCGGCTCTTGACGGGATTGGACTTGACACGGCGCGAGGGTGAATTGCGGAAAGGTCCCGTAGGGTGGGCCGAGTCTTCGAGGCCCACCGCGAGCGCAATCGGCTCACTTGATGAATGCTATTCCCGTAATCGGTCGGTCGGAGATTCAGAATCTCAAGGCGTCGCGAAGCCGTTCGAGAAGTGGCGGCCGCCAAACTATTGCAACGGGTCAGTACTGTCCGGTTATAAGTCGAACAGTGACGGCTGGTTAGGGCGACCTCCTGCGTCATTCGGGGGTTTCGCGTCCGAAAGTGCTTGAAACAAAGGCATTTTCTCGAACAGCGTGAGACTCAAAATTTGCAAGATGTCGCTTTGGCTCCGTTCGAGTTGGAACTCCTTCCGGACGATCGCCACGAGCACATACACGCTGATCGCGATCCAGACCTGGGTCTTCACGGCGTTCTCCGTCCGGCCGTAAAACGCCTTGATGCGGAGGTTCTGTTTGATCCACTTGAAGAACAGTTCCACCTGCCAGCGACTCCGGTACAGTTTCGCGATGGTCAACGCGGCCAGTTGGGTGTTGTTGGTCAAGAACACCAGACGACGACCGCGGGCCGCATCGGAGAACGCGATCCGTCGGAGGGGGTCGGGATAGAGCTTGGCCGTTTGGGCCCCCTTCAATCGGATGGTCGTATCGCTTCGCAGGCCGGTCGCGCGGTCGACGGGGCGACGCGCGCCGCGCCGGAAGTCGAGGTTGCGTTTGGCGCGGATGACGAAGAACGCGCCGGCGGTTGCGAAGCGGTGCAGGCGGGCGAAGTCGAGGTAGCCGCGATCCATCACGTAGAAGGCGTTCGGTTCGATCGGCAGCGTGTCGAGGATGTTCACGTCGTGCAATTTGCCCCGGGAAACGTGGACGAAGCACGGGATGTTGCCGCGGAGGTCGATGAGCGTGTGCATCTTGATCGCGGCTTTGCGACGGCGGAATTGGGCCCACGGGAAGACGCTCAGGCACAGGTCGACGGTGGTCGAATCGAGGGCGTAGACGGTCTTCTTCAGCCGGACGCCGAACGGTTCGTGGCGGTACAACTGGCGGGCGCGACGGATCAGGACGTGGGCGAAGTCGCGAAAGATTCGCCAGTCGTGGACTCGGTTGGCATCGGCGAGCGTGCTTCGCGAGACGCGGCTTCGGAACCCGGCGTGGTAGAGTTTGGGTCCGAGCGCGTGGAGGCAGGTTTCGATGTCGCGGAGGCTCTCGCGATAGGTGAGTTGCGCGAATGCGAGCGTGAGGAATTGATCGCGGCAGGAGAATTCTCGGAGTCGCCGATCGCCGTGGTAGCGGGTGACGCAGGCGTGGAAATCGCGTCGGGGGAGGAAGTCGAGGAGTTGGGCGAAGACGGTGGATCCGGTGAACATCGTCGAGCCTCCAGCCTCGGCCGAAGGCGAGCCGAGGCCAGATTTTTGCCGACGGAGTTGAAGTCGTGTACACGGAAAACGCGACGAAATCACCGGAGATGTAAGCAGATGCGTCCGGGTGACGCTACTTTAACCGGACAGTACTGATCCGGGGCTACAATTCCGCAACCGAAGAAAGGCTGAAAGCGCGCATCGGGAAAGACCCCTGGGAGCTGTTCGCCGAATTGAGAAACGATCCAACGGAAGTCGAGTGATCCGCTTCGAATCGATACCAAAACGGTATCACCCGATCCCCGCGATCTCCGCGATCTCCGCGAACGAGTCGCCGACGATCAGCGCGCGCTCCACCGGCATCGCCGGGGTCGGCGGGTCGAGCTTCGGGGCCGGCGTCGAGACGTCCACGCCCGGCATCAGCTCCACCATCACCCGCAAGATGTCGTCGCGAATCTCCAGGAACGCCGTCGCGGCCACCGGGTCGAACTGCCGGCCGATCTGGCGGGCGATCTCCGCGAAGGCCACCTCCGGCGGCTTCCCCTTCTTGTTCTCGTGGTACGGCCGGTCGCTCGTCATCGCGTCGAAGGCGTCGCACACCGCGACGATGCGCGCGAGCTGCGGGATCTCCTCGCCGACCAGCCGGTCCGGGTAGCCGGTGCCGTCCCAGCGCTCGTGGTGGTTGCGGACGATCGGGATGATCGGCGCCAGCTCCGGGATGCCGGCGAGGTATTCGGCCCCGAGCGTCGTGTGCGTCTGCATTTCCGCGAACTCGGCCGCCGTGAGCCGGCCCGGCTTCTGGAGGATCGCGTCGCGGATGCCGATCTTGCCGATGTCGTGCAGGGGCG
>JANNEY010000001.1:0-6028 GCA_031379235.1 Opitutaceae bacterium
CGCGGGCGAATGCACCGTCACGCAGAAGGACGCGAAGGTGTCGCAGACCTACGGCGCGGGCACGCATTTCGATGTGCCCGCTAACAGCGGCTTCACCATCGCGGTGCAGGCCGGGCTCGGCAAAAACGAGCAGATGTATTCGCAGAGGCCGGACTTCACCGCGATCGTGAAGCCGCTGTTGGCGGGGACATCGAAAAATGTGCCGGCGCCGTAGGTCTTGGTGACGGTGCTGTCTTTTTGGGCGACGGTGCATTCGCCGGCGACGATCTCCATGCGCTCGGCGGCACCGGTGCCGAAATAATACGAGCCGGGGCGGATGAGCCCGAGGGTCTTCTTCGATTGATCAGCGAAGAGCACGGTGTGGCTGACGACGTTGCCGTCGAAGTAGACGTTGGCCTTGGTGACGACGGTGACGCCGGCGAATTGGGAGGGCAGCGAGGACATGGGTTTCGTCGATGCCGTTTTGCTTAGTCCGAGGCAAGCGCGGTGTGCGTCAGGCGCGCGGAGCACCGGCGAAGCTCGCTCGTAGCGGAACGGCTTCCCGTTCCGCACGGAGCCGGAAGCGGCTCCTCTACGGTGACCGCTTCGCGCTGTAAGAAACGGGGCTGCGGGTATGCACCGCGCAAATCCTCCTCGCGCGGTCCAACGCGCGCGGCCAGCGTCCGCCCATGAAACATCGCGCAGCAGGCTGGCTTGTGGTCGGAGTGGCGGTGGCAGTTGCCACGGGATTGCCCGCGCAGGAAAATGTGATGAAGGCGGCGCGCCCGATCGCGGCGCCGACCGTGCGCTTTGTCGCTCCCACCGCGCTGGATTATGCGGCGCTTCTACCGGTCCCACCGGTGCAGGGCACGCTGGCCGCGCAGGTGGATATTGAGGCGGTGCTCCAGGTGCAGGCCTGGCGCACGCCCGAGCAGGTCGCCTGGGCGAAGGTCGTGGAAAAAGATCAGGTCTTTAACCACGCCGCCGTGCTCGGTGCGTGGTTCACGGCGGAGCGCCTGCCGGCGACCGTGGCGTTTTTCACCGCGTTGGGCGAAGATCTGCGCGCGATCGATCCGGTGGCGAAGCAACCGTTCCTGCGGCCGCGGCCCTCTGTGGTGGATGCGCGGGTGCAGCCATGTGTGACGCAGCCCGCGAGCAGTTCCTATCCGAGCGGGAGTGGCATGCAGTCGTTTGTATGGGCGGAATTGCTCGCCGAAATGATCCCGGCGAAACGCGCTGAACTTCTCGCCCGCGCCCACCGCGCCGCGTGGGGCCGCGTGCTGGGTGGCGTGCATTTTCCGAGCGATGTGGTCGCCGGCCAGCGCCTGGCCGAGGCGTATCTGAAGGAGGCGCGCAAGAGCGCGGCGTTTCGCGAGGCGCTGGAGCGCAGCCGCAATGAAATGAGCGCGACTATGCGCGCCGTGGGGCCGTGATTCGGGCGGCGGTCACCTTGCGCGAGCTGATCTGACCGTCACGGAATCCGTAGCATCCGGCCGGCGGTGAAGCTGCCTTGGTCGGGGAGGATGTCGCGGTTGGCGGCGACGATTTCGGGCCAGCGTTCGGGCGCGCCGTAGTAGCGGCGGGCGATGGCGGAGAGCGTTTCGCCGGGCGCGATCCGATGGGTGAGCGCAGGCTGGCCGATGAACGAGGCGGGTTGCACCGGCGCGGGAGAAATTGGGCGCGCCGCAGGAACGGGCGCCGGGCGGCGGCTCGGCTGCGCGCGGAGGGGAAGCGTTGGCGGGGCGGCACCGGGGGATTCCGAAGCGCGCAAGGTCGCGGCCGCGGCGGGCGGAAGACGTGACGAGATGCTGGCGACCAAGGCGCGCAGCTCGTCGCGCTCACTGGCGATGAGCGATTGCGAGCGCAGGGCGGCGGCGAGTTTGCCCTCGGTCTCGGCTTGCGCGACGGCCACGCGCACAAATTCCTCGCGGGCCACGGTGTCGGCGGCGAGCGCGGCCTTCTCGGCTTCGAGCTGGCGGGCGCGCTGCTCCAGTTCACTGAGAGCCGTGGCGCTTTGCTCGCGCACGAGGGCGAGCTCGCTGGCCGTGCCGGAAAGCGTGGTGCGCAACGTTGTGGTCTCCTCGGCGCGGGCGGCCTCGATCCGGGCTTGTTGGGCCGCGGCGTTTTCGAGGGCGGTTCTCATCTGCCCCAGATCGCCGTGGGCGGCGGTGAGCCGTTCTTCGAGGGTGGCGAGCTGACGGGCTTGGGCCTCGACGGCGCTGGCGGCCTTGGCGCCAGTCGCGGCGAGCTGGGTCGAGAGCGTAATTTTTTCGGACTCGAGCGAGCGCGTGCGGTTTTCGAAGTCCCGGGCCGCACTGGCAGCCTGTTCGCGCACGGCGAAGAGTTCCGCCCCCGCCCGGGCCTGCACCTCGGCGAGCGAGGTCGTCGCGGCGGCATTGCGCGAGGCGACGGACTCCAGCGAACTCTTGGTCTGCGCGAGTTCGTTGCGCGTGGTGGTAAGCTGCTCTTCCACGCCGGCAAACTGGCGCAACTGCATCTCGACGTCCTCGGCGGTCTTGCGCGAGGCGGTCTTCAGCTCGCTGACGAGTGCGATGAGAGCCGACTTGTCGAACTCCAGTTCACGGGTCTTCGTCTCGAAATTGCGGGCGATCGTCACTTGCTGACGCAGCGCGACGATCTCCTTGTTGGCGGTGGCGAGAAACTGGCGCGCCTCGGAAGCATTCAGCAAGGCGGCTTCAAGTTTCGCGGTCTGCTCGCGGAGGGCCTGCGCGCTCGCCTCGGCGGCACTGGTGGCGGCCTTCATGTCGCGCTCCAAGCCGGCGACTTGGGTGCGCAGTGCGGTCGTCTGCGTATCGGCCTGCGCCTTCGTCTCGTTGAGCGTGGCCGTGAGTTGGGCGCTGGCGACGGAGGCCGCCTGCAGGGCCGTGTTCTTTTGATCGAGGTCCTGGCGCGCGGCGGCCAATTTTTCCTCGGCGGCGGTGACCTTGCCGGTCTGGGCCTCGATTTCACGGGCGGCGAGCGCGGTTTGCGTGCGGAGCGTGGCAAGCTCTTGCCCAGCGGCGGCGAGCTGGCGCTGGGCGTCCGCGAATTCACGGCGCGCCGCTTCCAATTCGGCGGGCGAAATCCGCGGCGCGGCCTCGGCGGCGGCGAGAGCCGTGCGTAGCTTGGCGGCCTCGGCGAGATGGGCGTTGGCGTTTTGGGTGGCGAGCACGAGCGCCGTCTCGGCGCGCGCCTGCTCGATTGCGCTACGCGTGACAGCGGTCTGGACGTCGCGCTCAAGCGTGGCGATCTGGGTGCGCAACGCGGCGAGTTGAGTCTCGGATTGCCTTTGGGTGTCGGCTTGAGCGGCGACGGCCTGAACGCCCACGGTGCGGGCCTGCACCAACTCGGCTTGGACTGCGGCCAGTTTTTCCGTGAGGGTGGCGGCTTCGCGGGTGCGTTCGTCGACCGCCGTCGTCGCTTGGCGGTGGGCGGCGGCAAGATCCTCGTTGCGCACGGTGAGTGCAACTTGGTCGGCTTCGAGTTGACGGGCGCGGGTATCGAGCGCCTGCCGCGCGACGGCGGCGCCTTGATTGTCGCGTTCGAGGGTCGCGATTTGCGTGCGTAGCGCGGTGAGCTGCGCCGCGGCGAACTCGCGGGCCTCGGTCTGCGCCGTGGCGGCCTGGGTGCTGGCGGCGACGGCGGTCTCGAGCGCGGCCTTCGACTGCGCGATCTCACGGCGCGAGGCAGCGAGGCGCTCTTCCAAAACGGCCAGCTGCCGCACCGCGGTCTCGGTGTCGCGCAGCGCCTTGGCGAGGTCGGTTCCGGAACGGTCGCGGAGAGTGGACAATTGTTCCGAGACGCTGGTGAGCGACTGCTGCGTCTCGGTTGCCGTGCGGCGTGCGGCCTCGAAGTCGGTGCGGGCCTGGGCCAGTTCGCCGCGGGTGGAATTAAGTTTTTCCTCGGCGGCGGATAGTTGCCGCAGGCGTTCGCCGGCTTCGGCCGCCGCCTTGGCCGCAAAAGTAGTGAGTTCGCCATTGCGCACGACCAGCGTGGCCTGATCGGTTTCGAGCTGGCGGGCGCGGGTGGCGAGCTCACGCGCCGCAATCGACTGGGCCCGGAGCGTGGCGAGTTCCTGTGCAACACCCGCGAGCTGGCGCTGGGCATCCGTGGCGTCGCGTCGCGCGGTCTCAAGCTCGGCGGGAGAAATCTTCGGGGCGGCTTCGAGCGCGGCGAGGGCTGTCTTGGACTGACCGAGGTCGGTGCGGGTGGCCGCGAGTTTCTCTTCCAGTGCGTTGAGTTGAGCGAGATGAGTCGTGGCCTCGGCTGCGGCCCGGGTGCCGGCGGCGAGCAGATCCTGACGGGCGGCGTTGAGCTCGATGCGCGACGCCGAAAGATCACGCGCGAGGTCGGCGGCCTTGGCGGAGAGTTCGGCTTGGTCGAGGGTGAATTTTCTCCGCGCCGCCTCGGTTTCGCTTTTCAGCGCCGCGTGGGCCTCGGTGGCGGTCGTGGCGAAGGCGCTCTGGCGGGCGAGCGCGTCGCGCGCGTCGGTGAGTTGGGCCTGGGCTTTGCCGATTTCGAGCCGGGCGGCGGCGGCATCGGCGCGCGTGGTCGCGAGCTCGGTCGATTGCGTGGCGAGCGTAGCTTGGATCTCCCGCAGGGCAGTCTGGGCGGTCGCGAGCGCGGCATCCGTGGCGGTGCGGGCCGCGAGTTGTTTTTGAAATTGATCGACCTCTTTCCAGGCGGCGGCCAACTCGGTGGCGACCTGCTGGCGATCGCGCGCGGCCATCACGAGCTGCTCGCGCAATTGCTGCACTTCGGTCGTCTCCGGTGCGACCGGCTTGCCCGTCGCGGCCGCGATGGTCGGGCGGAAATACGGGCTCACGGCGCGCAGTGCGTCGAGCCGGCGGTTGCCGGCGGCGAGTTGTTCGGCGGTCAGGCTCTCGACGACGCTGCCGAGCGGTCCGCTCACGCCGCCCGCCTCGGTGGAGAGCATCAGCCACACGAACGCCTCGACGAGCGGATCGGTCGGGCTTTGCCGGGCCTGTGAATAGGCGAGGCCGAGATTATATTGCACCAGTGCCTGGGTGCGCTCGGCCTTGGCTTGGGCGGAGTCGGCGGGCGCAGCGCCGTTTTTATCGACGGGTTTGGGCGCGGTTTTCGACTCCGCGGTGGCCGCGATCAGCGGGGAGGGCGCGATTGCGGCGGTGAGCAGCGCAAAGCGGACGAACTTCATTGATGCGTCGCAGTTGAGGCCGCGCGCCCGCGGAGCGCGATAAAATTCTGCGACGTTTTCTCGCGCGCAACGCAGACGCAAAAAATTGTCGCGAAAGGGCGCGCGCGCGCCCGAAAACCGCTACGGGATCCGCAGCACTTTTCCGGCGACGAGGCTGCGCTCGTCGATCAGGAGGTCGCGGTTGGCGGCGTGGATCTCCGTCCAGCGATTCGGCGTGCCGTAGTAACGGCGGGAAATATTTGAGAGCGTGTCGCCGACGGCGATGACGTGCGTGCGCGCCGTGGGACTGGTGGGTAAGGTCGGGCGGGCCGCGATGGTATCAACGGCTGCCACGGGGACTGCGGCTGGGGCTACTGCGACGACGGGTGAAGGCGCGGGATTGGCAACGGCCGTCGCGCGCGTTTCGGCGGCGGCCAGCTTTGCCGAGAGATCGGCGATCTGACCGCGGAGTTCGTCGCGCTCGGTGGTGAGGAGCGTGTAGGAACGGAGGGAGGTGGCGAGTTTGCCCTCGGCTTCGGCGAGGGCCTTGGTGGTGCGGGCGAATTCATCCGGGCTCACCCCGGGGTTAGCCGCGGTGGCGGCGGCGAGGGCGGCTTTTTCCGTTTCGAGCTGACGGACGCGGCTCTCAAGTTCGCGCGTCGCCGTCGCGCGGTCACGCAGCGTGGCCAGGTCTTGCGCACTGGCGGCGGCGCGGAGTTTTCCGAGATCCTCGGCGCGCGCGACGGCGACCTGCTCGGCGGCCGCGAGGGCGATTTCGGCTTTGGTCTTGGCGTCGGAGCTGGCGGTGAGCTGCTCGCGGGCGGTAGTGAGTTGGGTTTGCAGCTTGCCCATTTCGATGCGGCCGGCGGCGGCGTCGGCGCGCGCGGTGGCGAG
>JANNEY010000003.1:0-9147 GCA_031379235.1 Opitutaceae bacterium
GATTTCGCCGAGCAGTCGGGCGTCGGTGAGGCCTGTGCACCGGTCGGGGCGTTGCGAGAGCAGGAGTTTGCCGGTCGCGGTGCAGTGCAGCGGGTAGAGCGCTTTGTGGTTCAACTGCGTTTTTAAGTTGATGGGCGGAACGTCTCGACCGCCCGCCCGGCCAGCGCGAAGGCTGGCGCCGCGACGCAGATCTGTGCGCACCGGCAAAGTGCTTTCGCTGCGTTCGTATCGGAGACAAAGTCACGAGCTGCCCCTCGCTGCTGGCGGCGCAGCTCGTGATGCATTGCACCGGAGGCGCACTCAGAACTCGAAGGTGTTCGTCAGCGTCCAGGTTTGCGGCGTGGAGATGCGCACGCTGGCAACCGAGCCATCCGGCTGGGTGCTCACCGGGATGAGCTGGTTGCCGCGGCCGACGTTTTTCACGTTCAACTGCACGTTCCAAGCAATCCGGTCGCCGAAGACCTTGCGCCGGTAGCCGACCCAGAGGTCGACGTTGCTCTCGGTCTGGCCAAGGTAGGGATGCTTCACGTCAATGATGCCGGTAACGCGGTCAGGCCCCAGGATGATGGGGAACCCGATGGCCGCCTTGTCCTGCCAGCGGTAGGCGCCGCCGACGCGCACGTTGTTCAGCTTGCCCCCCTTGAAAGTGTAATTCGTGACGGTGTTGAAGCGCCAACGGCGTTGCTCCGGCGCGGGCCCGCCGTCGAGCAGCTGCTGCTTGAGGACGTTGACATTGATCGCGTTGTAATCCGAACTGAGGTCGTTGGTGGTGCCGATTCCGAGCGGGAGACGCCCGGCCGTGCCGCCCCAAACCGCTTTGAGCTCGTTCATCATCTGACCGGTTGCCGTGCCCGTGTTGTCGTTGACCGTCTTCTGCTCTCCCACGTTGAGGGAGATCCGCCACTGCGGGGTGGGATTGTAGGTCAGGTCCACTTCGATGCCTTCCGCGATGGTGTCCTGGACGGCGACCACCTCGCCGATTCGTTCCACGGTCGTGATGTTGGCGTTGCTGGCGGTGTTCGGAGTGGAGGGGATGGCGAACCGGTAGGTCTTGAACAAGGTCTGGGCCGTCGGCGATTTTTCCCACGAGTCCCACGCCGCCAGCTCCGTCCCAAAACCTTTCGCGGCCACCTCGTCACGGAAGGAGGTATTGCGGACGACCTCGGCCATGTTTTCGAGGCGCCGCACGATCGTGTTTTGGATTTCGGTGAACTGGGCGTTGGAGCGGGCCGAAGTCGTGGAAAATTTTGTCGCGCGCAGCGACAGTTTGCCATCGAAGAGGCCGACAAAGGCGCTCCACTCTTGGGTCTCGCCGCCGACGGGGGCGATCGGGCGATCGTAAATATCGTAGCGCTGGGCGGTCGGCGAAGAGTTGTCCGACTTGTTGTAGGCCAGGGAGAGATCGGCGCCGAAGGGCAGCTTCCGCCGCAGAAACGGCGGGGTGTGGAGCACGAGGCCGTAGTTAAATTTGGTGGCTTCGAACGGGACCGGCGCACCCAAGGCCGGCGGTTCGTTGACCAGCCGGAGACCGGCGGGGCCGATGGGCGGGCCGTTATGCCGCTGGCTTTGATACTTGTCTTTGCGCCAGCCCAGGGTGCTCACGAGGGTGTGGTCCCACCAGTAGTTGTTGGACACAAAGGCCAGCGAGTCCACTCGCTCGAACTGCCGCTGGCCGCTGGTGGTCACGTTGGAGTAATCATACTTGCCTTGGGGAACGAGGCTGAACGTGCCGGTCTTCCAATCGCCGAGCGGACGCGGCAGCGGGGTGGTGACATTGGCCGGCCGTTCGTAATAGAGCGCGGTCACGCTGGTGGCGCCGTCGATATTCTGGAGCGCCGTCACGCCTGAGGCGGAGTAGCCGGCCAGCGAAGTCGCATTCTTCAGGCTGGGCCCGAGGTAGGACGAACGGACGACAGTGCGCTCGCTGCTGCCGGCGTTGAAAACGCGGTTGGGATTGTCGGTGGGAAGATCGGCCGGGGAGTTGATGAGTTTCGCCGCTTGGTAATCGTTGCCCACGGTGTCGAGTCGTGAACTGTAGCCGGTGTTGTCCCGTTCCTGGCGGGTGCCGGACCCGGTGAAAACGTGGCGCCCCAGCAATTTCCCCAGCCAGTGGGTCGAGTCCTTGGAGAAATCGAGTTTGTAGTAGGCCGTCGCACGGAAGGCCTCGCGCTCGGTCTTGGCCGAACTCTGGAAGCCCTGGGCGGTATTCACCATCGGACGGCCCAAATTCGGATTGGGGAGGCCGTTCATCAGATGGGTGTTGATATCGATGGTCAGGGTCGTCTGCCGGAACTGGAGCGGCTGGACGTAGCCGTTTTTCATTTTCTGCCCGTCGTAGGCGAGTTCGATGCCGGCATTGCGGCCGAGATCCTGCGTGAAGCTGACGTTTTGGGCATCCCAGAACGCCCATTCCCGCTTGTTGGGACCGTCGAGCGTCTGATGGTAGAAATCGAAGACATTTGGATCGAGGATGCGGTGATCCTGCCAGAAGTCATACAGGAGGGGCTTATCCGCGTTGGATTGCTGCATGAACGCCTGCGGATTGCCCAATTTGCGCATGCCGTCGTTCGCATAGGCTCCCGTGGCCGTCAGTCGCCCGCGGGTGTTGCCCAATTCCATCGCGATGATGTTTGGATTCAGCCCGGTGATGCCGAGCCGCGAAGAGTTGGGGTCTTCCGCGACAATCGTCAGGGACGCGTTGTTGTTGATGCCGCTGTGCAGGTTGCCCGGACGGTTGGTCAGGCTGATCTGCGCGCTGCTGGCGCCGGTGAGGGGATTGAACGGCTGCAGGGCGGGATTCGTCGAGGGCGTGCCGAGGTAGGAACCGAGCCCCGTGGTCGGATTGTAAACGGGCTTGCCCATGGCAAACCACCACGAGAACGAGTCCATCGGCGGAGAAGTGTGGGGTTTAACGGAGGTCTGTCTCGCGATTTCGGTGCTGGCGCGGAGCTGGGCGCCTTTCCACGGACGCGCGGTGGCGGTGAGGAAATAGCGCTCGTTGCGCAGGTAGGCGGGCTCGATCTGATAGCGCTGATCCGCCAGGAGCGTCGCGAAGCGCAAGGCGAGGACGTCCTTTTTCAGCACTTGATTGTGATCGAGCACGAAGCGCCGCGAAGACTCCTGGTCAAACTGGGTTTCAACCTTTGTCTTTGTGCGGTTGGTCAGGGCCTGAATAAGGCCGCTGTTGATGATGCCGCCCGGCCGGCCCAGGCCGAAAAGCATGGCGTTGGGCCCGCGGTTCACCTCCACGCGGTCGACATTGTAACCATCCATCGGCGCATCGGTGATGAAGTAGTCGCGGGTCTGATCGGCGGCGCCGAGACCGCGGACGCGCGTGTTGCTCTGGGTGCCGCGCATCGTGTTGGTGAACTCCTGGAAGCCGCCGGTATTGAAGCCGGACGCGCTGTAATTACCAGCTAGTCCATCGACCTCAGTTCCGGCCGTGTAGGCGAGCAGATCCCCGAGGTTGTTCGCCGCGATGTCGTTCATGAAATCCTTGGTGACGACCGTGATCGAGGCCGCGACATCGCGGAGCTCGGTGCGGAGGCGCGTGCCGGCGAGCGTGCTGGTCGCCCTGTAGCCGTCGTCCTTTTCCGCCGCGACTTCGAAGGGCGACAACTGGACGGTCTCGTCTTTCGATGGTGCGGGAGCACGCGTGGATGCGGGGGTGGTTTGAGCTACAGCGGCGGTCGAAGCCGCGAGCCACCCGGCGAGGGCGGCGAGGAGGGTGCGGGGATGGGTTTTCATGGTCTAGTTCGGGGCTAGGGTTTAAGGGGTGGGAAAAATCTCACTTGCGACGAGGCCGGGCGTCAGAATGTGCCTTTGACGCCGAAGGTGATTAGCGCGCCGACTTGCTCTTGGCTGCGGAAACGCGCGTGGAGCGGAGTGTTGGGGCCGAAGATTCTGGCATCGCTTCCGGAATCGGTAAAATTCCGGATGGCGGTGAATAGGGACAGCTTCCGGGTGAAGGTGTAGTCAGCCTGGAGGTCCACGTAGAGTTGCTTGGCAGTCCAGTTATACGTGCCGGGCTCGATGCTACGGCCGGTGACCTCTGAGCCGCGCTGGCGACCCCGGTAGCTCCAATTGGCGCGGAGGGAGTATTTCGGGCGGGAGAGACTCACGCCCCAGTTGTAGGTGCGCGGGGTGAAGCCGTCGAAGTTCGCGGCGCCGTCGCCCTGCGCGCGGAGGGCACTCACGTTGGCGAAGACCTGCACGCCGCGCGCCCAGTGCGGGAGGAAGGTGAGCGCCTGCTTGTATTCGAAGTCGAGGCCGGTCATCCGCACCGTAGTCTGGACATTGTGCTGCGTGGCCACCGGGTAGGCGCCATAGGTGGTCGGATCGAGATCGTAGAGCGCGAGGAATTCGGGAGTCGCGGGGAAGGTGACGTTGCCGAAGAAATTCTCGAAATCGCGGCGGAAAGCCCCGATGGAGATATTGCCGACACCCTCGAAATAATACTCGAGCCGCACCTTGGTCGTCTGCGCGCTCCACGCTTTGATGGCGGCGTTGTTCACGCTGATCCGGCTGTTGGCGTTGCTGGCGTTGGGGGCGTTTTCGGTGTCAGGCAGGGTGAGGGCGCCGGCGTATTGGTTGAAATTAGGCCGACCCACCGAGGTGTAGAACGCGGTGCGGAGAATCAGGTTTTCGCGGAGGTTGTAGCTCGCGTTCAGGCGCGGGAAGAGCCGCAGGTATTCCTTTTCGGCGCGCAGGCCGCGGTCGATCAAGGTGAGCTGGGAGTAGGCGAGGCCGGCATTCGTCGGCACCTGCAGCAGTGGCGTGCCGTTGGCCGCGCGGAGGATCTGGCCGGCGGCGTTGCGTTGGAAGGCGCGCGTCGGATCGGTGAGCGGGCCCTCGCCCGAGACATTGGTCTGCTCGGCGCGCACGCCGCCGACGAGCTTCAGCCGCCGGTCGAAAAACGCGGCGTCGCCGCGAAAGTAGCCGGACGAAATCACCTCGGCGGCGCGCTGTGAGCCGTTCACCTCGTTGCGAAACCGGGTGTTGGGATCGACCGTGAAATGATCCGGGTTCGACTGGTAGAGGCCGTAATAGCGGGAGGAGTCGAGCCACTGATACCGGCCAAAGCCGTAGGGCGCGGTGTTCTGCGAGTTGAAGACGTCCAGGGCTGCGCCGGCGCGGTCGTCGCTGCTGCGCAGATCGAGGGGTGTGGTGGTGGGGATTTTGTCGGCCCCGACAAAGGCAAAATTGGGCGCACTGCGCCGGAGTTCACGGACCTGCTCGCGGACGTCGAGCCCGGCCTTGAGGGTGATGGGCACATCGCGCACCACGAAATCGCGGCGAAGATTGGCGTAGGCGCTGCGCTTCAGGTCGGACGAAGGGCGTTGGTTGCTGGAGGCGGTGGAGAGCGAGTAATTGTCGAGCACGGCGGGATTGACCGGCGCGCCATTGAGGTCGGTCACGGTGATGCTACGCGGACGCAGATAAAAAATATCGTCGAATGCCACGGTCACGCCCGTGCGCCGGGCTTGGGCGACGGCGAAGAAACCTTTGTCGATATCGCTGAAAATATTGGTCGAGTGGGAATAGCCGGCGCCGGCCTCGGATTTCCACACCGGGCCGTCGTGCCGCCAGACCAGCGTGGGCATCCAGGTGGTGCCGACCTTGCCGTCGCCTTCGTTTTCCATCCGGATCTCGGCCTGACCCGGCGCGCTGCGGGTGGACGTCGGGGTGAAATTACCGGGGAGCACCTGGTTAATTTGGTAGAGGATGGTGCGATTGCTCCGGCGCTTGTCGGAAAACGCATATTGAAACGCGAATGACACCGTGTCGTTGCGCGTGAGCTTGAAGTCCATCGTCGTGCCGGCGGAGGAGCGGCGGCTGATCTTGCCGCCGTCGCGCACCGAGAAGTCGGTGAGGTAGGGCTTGTCGGGCGTGGTGTCGGGAAAAGCCTGGGCACCGGTGGTGGCGTTCGGAGTGGACGTGGCGGAGCCGACGCCGCGCCACGTGGCCTGCACGAAATCGAGCGGCGTGTATTGCGTGCTGTTGCCGGCGGACACGGTGAAGCCAAAGCGCTTATTCACGGGCACGATGTAGGAGAGTTCCCAGCCGGGATTGGTCTTGTAGGAATTCCTGTTGATCGGGCCGGGCGTCTTTTTGAAGTCGCGGTGGTTGTCCCGCATCAGGAGATAGACGCTGTAGTTGAAGACCGGCTTCGAACGCTCGAACGCGCTGCGCGGAACCATGTTGACCGAGCCGGCCAGCGCCATGCCGGGCGACTCGGGCGTGGGCGTGTGGAGCACCTCGATCCGGGTGATGTTATTGAGCGAAATCTGATCGAGCAGGACGTTGCGCGCGGTGCTCGAGCCGGAGGCCCCGGCGAGATCGAAGCCGCCGACGGTGAGCGGCACGTTACCGGCGGGGACGCCGTTCATCGAGAACTGGCGCGCCTCGCCGCCGGCGACATTAATGTTCATGCCCGGGAGATATTTGAAAAACTCGCCCACATTACCATCGGTGATCGCGCCGAACTCTTCGGCGGAGACGACGTTTTTCATGCTCGGGGCGAACCGCTGCTCGTTGATCGCGATCGCGGCTCCGTCCATCTGCTTCGACGTGGCGACGACGAACTCGCCGAGCTTCACGACATCGCCCGCCCGACCGGGCTCGCTCCGGCGCCCGCCGGCCTCGAGGTTGAAGTCGCGCTGCGCCGTGGCGCCAGCGGTGACGGCCACCGATTCCATCTGCATATCGAGCCCCGTGAAAAACACGCGCACCCGCGCCGGGCCGGCAGGGACGTTGGTGAGGCGATATTGCCCGCTGGCGTCGGTGAAGGTCTCCAGGCCGGTGCCTTCGACCGTGACGCGGGCGCGCTCGATATATTCACCGTTGCGCACATTAAGCACGCGGCCCTCGACGGTGCCGGTGGCGACGGACTGGGCGAAGGCAACAGTCGCGGTGAACGCGACGAGCGCGACTGCGAGAATCGCGCGACGAATCGAGGTGAGGAACGAGGGAGCATTCATTGGGGTTGAGCCCCGAGTGTGCGGTCCGCGGCGGCGCGGTCAAAAGGGGAATCGCCTCTGTCCGTATTGCGGACAGATTTTTTCGCACTGCGGAAGACCGGGCTCGGTCAAGCCGAGCCGAGGTGCCGGCGGATCGCCGCGAGCGCCTGCCGCGCCTTGGTTTCGGTGAAGCGGAAGAACGGCCACTTCACGCAAATCACCGGGGTCACTGCCGACGGTTGCCCCGCCCAGGTGGCGACGGCGGTGATGTTCGGGTCGGATTCGCGGCGATTCCACGCGATACCGGTGCGGCGCGCCTCGCCGATCTCGGCCAGCAACCGCCGATCGGTCAGGCCGGCGCACAGATCGGGCCGCTGCGAGAGCAGAAGCTTGCCGGTCGCGGTGCGGTGCAGCGGGTAGAGCGCGCTCTTGAGCGGATCAATGGTGATGGGATGGGCGGCCTGCACCCAGTCGATGTAGCGCACGCCGCGACCCTCGCCCAAGCCAAGTTCGACGAGTTCGTCGACTTCAACGGCGATGGCGTGGAGCGCGCGATGGTGGCGTTCCTTGATCTCCTGATACATGTCGCGGTTGCACCAGTCGTGAAACCGCTCGGTCGTGCCCCAGACATTTTCCTGGTGCGCGATCAGGCCGAACTGTTCCAGCGTCCCGAGCATGCGGAGCACGGAGGTGCGCGGAAACTTCAGGCGCTGGCGAATTTCGGGCACGGTCAGGCCTGCGGGGCTGCGCGCGAGCAGCGTGAGCAGATCGAGGCCCTTGAGGAAAGACGTGGCGATTTCGCGTTTCTGCCGCGGCTCACGGGCGGAGGCAGTCATGGCGTGCGTGACCGGCCGGTGGGAGGCTGCGTGAGTTTCAGATGCCTTCGGCATGGGCCCAGCGTGTTCATGCTGGTCGGGTTCATTTGCGAAATCCTTTTTCGCTGCCGGAGCGTTTGCCGTCGTCTTTGAGCGTGCCCGGCTTCCAGGTGCGCGCGAGGTCGACATCGGCGGCCACCTTTTCGGTCAGGGCGGTGATGTCCACGAAGCCCAGGCGATTGTAGAGGGCCGGAACATATTGGCCGTCGCGCACGGCAGCGTAGCGCTTCCAGTGGGCCAGGGCGTCGCCGAGGTGACGGAGCGCTGTCGATTGCTCGGATTTGTCGCCGCGGGCATCAAACAGGGCCAGCGCGCACGCCCCGCGGATCTTCGCCGCGTAGTAGCGGCCCAACCAGGCCAGCGCCTCGCAGTCGTTCACATTTTTCTGGAGTTCGGCGTCCTGCTGGGCTGCTGCGCGGAGCGACTCGAGCGCGGCAAATGTTTCTGTTGCCGCCGCGTCGAGCGCCGTCGCGATTTCGAGCGGCGTGGTTTCTCCCATCGGTTTGCGACCGACGAGGCGCGCGCGCCAATCGCGAATGCACAGCACCTCCGCGCCCGGCATCGAGCTGCCTTCCATGAAATGGCGCACGGTGTAGAAGCCCTTGTTTCGCGGATGGCTGAGGCACGCCTCGGGAAACCACTTGAGATCGATGTCGCCCCAAAAAAAGCGCGTGGTCAGCGGCATGACCTGGGCGGCACCTTGCAAGGCGCGGAAGAGATGAGGGGCCGAGGCCTTCGGATGCCGGGCCGCCAGCGCGCGCTCGAAATGCGAATCCGGGAGCGACGGGTCATAGGCCAGCCGGCCCCAGAGCATGAACGAATACCACTGCTTCTCCATTACTAGCGGGCGCGGGCCGGGCGCGGGGTTGCGTTCGAGGAAGTCGCGGCCCCAGGTGTAGCCATCCGGCCCCATGTAGAAACCGGCGATCTTGTCCGCCGGAGGGATGTTGAGGATGTATTCGCGGGTGTAGGTCGGATCGCCGAAGCGGAACGTGTAGATGTCGTCGTTGCGCACCGTGAGCCACGTCTTCCGGCCAGGCGCGATGTTCTCGATGAGCGGCTGAATGAAGTTCGGCTTCGTGATCGAATACATGTGCGCCACGGAGTATTTGAAGCTGAACTCGACCGTGCCGGGATAGTTCTTGAAGGCGTCGAGGATCTCGCTCTGCGCCGTCCAGTGGAAGCGGTGGATCAGCCCGAACTGGCGCTTCGGGTCGTCCTTCAAGGCATCGCGCACGCCTTCGCCATAGGTTTCCCAAAGCCAGCGCTCCTTCTCCTTCGAGTCCATCTTCTCCGGCATCCCTTCGCCCGCC